>NZ_VUOT01000015.1:0-187998 GCF_009829295.1 Nocardia sp. CY15 | reverse complement strand
GCCGGAGCGTCCAGCACGGTGGGGCAGCCATTCCTTCGCAGCCACAACAACAGCAACCAACCATCAGCTACACCCCACCGCCCTGGGCATCCAGGGCACCAACCCCAGACACCCACAAACTTAGGGAGTCCGACCATGGCGGTGATCGAAGACGTCAGCCCACTGGGGGCCGAGTTGGAACGCTCGTACCAAGTCTATGTGCGTGGCAGGCTGAAGTTCCGCGTCAAGCAAATCGTCTACGTGGCGTTCTCACTCGACGAGACCGTGATGGGTTTCGCGTTCCCCAGGGAGGAGCGAGCGGCGATCGTAGCCAGCGAGCCGCACAAGTTTCAGATGCCATCGGCATCGGACATGCGCTTCAACTGGATCGAGTCCAACCTCGCGGCCCTGGACCCGACCGAGGCCCGTGAACTCGTCGTCGATGCTTGGCGCATGGTCGTCCCGAAAAAAGTTTCCCGCGTTTACGATCTCGCTTATCCCCAAGAGTGGGTCTGAGGCTCAGCCTCCACAAATCCGGTCGTCGACGTCGCCGCACATGACCCTCACGCAGGTGCACCCGAGCGCGCGCTCGACGGAGGTCGGTTTCCTCGGGTGTCATCGGGTCGCCCTTGCGGCGGATCCGGGCGGGAGTGGGCCGGATGGGCTGGTTGTCGTCGGTGGTGTGTTCGGCGTCTGCATCACGCGCGAAAACGCCGACCTTCCTTGACCGGGTCTGGTACAGGATGACGATCGTTGACGGCACCCCTCATAGAGGGTAGCGCTGCATCCGGCGAAACACTTGTTGCTGGGCGGCGAGTTTTTCCGCCTGCGACAGCTCGCCCGCGGCGGCGGCTTCGGCGATCTGCTCGAGTCGCTTGCGGATGAGCGCGGGGTCTGGGCGTGTCTTCTGCTCGGCCTGGTCCCGGACGGCTCGAGCAACCCGGATCATCCCGGTGACCACCTTCACCGTGGAGGTGGCGACCGCGCTGATCACCCCCACTGCCGGGCCTTGTCGAGAATGCATGCGCCCGAACGCAGCGCAACCAGCGCGACCACGCCGAGGGCGAGTAACACGGCACCGAGCAGCACCGGCGCCGGTATCAGTCGCGTGTCTGGTTCGGACGCCGACGGTGGCCGGGCGTGCATGCCGCCGGGCGGGCGGTGCGGGGAACCACCATTGGTGAGGGGATCGGTCTCGGTGAACCGGTTTCGTGCTGCGACGGGGGTGACCATGGGTGTCTCCGGGCCGATGCTCCGATCGGCTGAGGTTGCGATTGCGGCATTCGGATAGCCGGTAACGCCCGCCATCGGCGGTGTTGAATCCGACAGCCCACGGCTACCCGCTACGCGGCAGTTATCACAGGGAGGGATCTACCGCCGTTTGCGGGAACGAGCCCCTTGTCGGCCGGTCCAGCACCGGCCGCAAACCGGCCCTCACCACTGGCCAGGCCCCGAACTGCGCGCTCGCGTCGCTGGCCTGCCATGAACCGTCCGACGGGGGTTGCTAGGGGGTGTCGTAGGTAGTGCCCCGTCATGTGCTGATGTGCCACACATTCCGATCGCCTGAATATTGCTGATGTCATTTGAGCGATTCTCAGAGCCGGAAGGTTCCAAGGGTGCGACGCTTACGAACTTGCCCGAACAGGTGCGACCTACCGCATCGGCTGCCCAGCGGCGGCCCGGCAGCTGTCATGACCGACCCGCGCCATCCGGGCCCGCGATCGTGGCCGGCCTGCAGCACAGGAACGACCTGGACGTGGCCTGACTCCGACCAAGACTTCATTGCCGCGCCGTGGACCGGCCCGCTGGGGACACGGCGATGACCGCCCCGCTCTCGCGGTCCCGCCCGGGGGTGTCGTCGCGGTCGGGGGTGTCGTCGCTGATCGTGGAGCGGCCGAACCGGGCAAGTATCGCCACGCGAGTCGCCCACCCGCTGCTGCAAGCCACGATCGGGTTGGGGTTGGCCGCCTTGACCCACACAGGTGGCCGCCACCCCCTCGAGCAGCTGTGCCGGTTCGGTCGCCTGCTGGATCTCCCGGCCGCGCTGCTGGTGGCGCCGCACGGCACCCGACGCGCGAAGGTGCAGGCAGACAACTGGCGCGCTGAATGGTTATGGCATGGCGACCTGCCCGACCCGCGGCACACACAGCACGCAGCACTGCTGTACTTCCACGGCGGCGGATACATCTGCGGCGGTCTGAACACCCATCGTCGTCTGGTCGCCAAGATCGCGCACGCGAGCGGTATACCTGCATTCAACGTGGACTATCGCCAATTGCCGCACGCTCACATCACCGACACCCTCGACGACGCGGTCGCCGCGTATCGATACCTGCTCGAGCACGGCTTCGGGGCCGAGAGGATCATCGTGTCCGGCGATTCCGCCGGCGGCGGCCTGGCCTTCGGCCTCGCGCTGGCCACCCGCGAACGCGGACTACCCATGCCCGCCGCGATCTCGGCGATCGCACCATGGGCCGATTTCGACTCCACCCAACGCGACAACCACCCCAACCGCCACCGCGACGCCTACCTACCCGCCCGGGGCATGGACATCATCACCCGCCACGGCTTCGCCGTCGATGGACGGCTCGACCCGGCATGGTCACCGGTCAACCACGACTTCACCGGACTGCCGCCGGTCCTGATCCAGGTCGGCTCGACCGAATACCTGCGCCCGGACGCCGAAGCCCTGGCCCGCCGCTGCGCCCAGGCACACGTCCCGGCACGACTGCAGATCTGGGACCACGCCCCACACGTCCACCACGCAGCCGCCGACCTGCTCGGTGACGCCCGCGACGCCATCGACCACCTCGCGGCATTCCACCGCCACATCATCACCGACACACCCCACCAGCCATCCCACCCACCAACAGCCACGACCAACACGACAAACCACACCCGCCCCGCGTCAGAACAGGCGATCACCAGCACCCGTCGAACACCTCGACACCACAGCACAGCACAGCCGAAAACGACCCCGGCTTGCCTCGCTGTCGGTTGATGAGGGGCCGGGGTCGTTGTCTACCTGCGGGTGCCGCACCCCCGGTGTTGTGAGGACCGGGCACGACGAATCCATTTGATCACGAGTAATGTTGTGCAACAAAGCTTTAGACACACTTTCCATCGAGTGTGCATGGAGAAATGCTGGTGGACCGGCGGTTGCACGTGGGATCACGGACTTATTCGGCCGCTGACGGTGATCGTCCTTCCAGGCGAAGGAATCCGGGGCGGTCGGCAGCGATTTCCAGCCAGCTGAGGGGGTTGGCGATCAGGACGTTGCCTTCGCCGTCCCACAGCAGGACGCGATAGAGCTGGTCGCGCTCACCTTCTCGGACGACAGCGTGGACGCCACCGATCGCGGGATACGGTGGCGGGGCGCGGAGGACGGAAGGAAGCGTCGACGACTCACCGCGGCCGTGACGGGCAACTGCATGCCCGGACAACGGCCCAGGAACGAAAGGGGGTTGAGGCTTGGCCGTTTTCGATCGTGGTCATGTGATCAGGTGTAACCCCACAGCCCCGAAGACAACTCCTCGACCCGCCCTCGGAGAGCAAAGTGATACACGAGTTCTCTGGGGCGCTGGCTTCGACTTCACCCCCAGAGCCGACGTGGTACCCGGTCGCCAGATGCCGAGCGCGGCTGCGGCCGGATCGGCTGTGACAATGCCCTCATCGAGACGGGGACGTCGCGGAGAAAGAACACCTCGGCTTGCTCAACGATGACCTCGACAGCCAACGCGCCGTCAGCGACCACCGCGGCTGAGAATCGGACCGGGTCCACGGTCGAAGCGCGCGAGCTATCCATCGACAGCAAGTGATGCGGCGTCGGTGATGCAGTGGTGCCGGTGGGCGGGGTGGTGACGGCGTCACCACTGCAACGCCCGAAACAGCTCTGACCTGCGGTGTTGACGCCGTCACCACAATCCCTTACGTTCGGTACTGAAATGCAGCGACATGTTGTGAACCTGCAGGTGAGAAGCAGGTCAGGTGCACTGGCAAGCCGCTGACCAGGGCTTTTCCGGGCGGCCGGGCGGAGGGATCGACACCCCGCCCGGACCGCATAGGAGTTCTACCAGCTTCTGCCTGGTGAATCGGGGATTTCCGGTCGCCTCACTAGAATGAGGCGACCGTACTCGTCCGCTTCCGGGAGCCAGCCGTGACCATCCAGCCCGTTCGCCTGTTCGGCGATCCCATCCTGCGTGCCCGCGCCGCGGAGGTCACCGCGTTCGACCGCGATCTGCGGCAGCTGGTGACCGACCTGACCGAGACCATGCACGACGACGGCGGGGTCGGGATGGCGGCCCCGCAGATCGGGGTCGGACTGCGCGTGTTCGTCTACGACACCGGCGATGCCGCCGGGCATCTGGTGAACCCGCGGTGGGAGGTCGTCGGCGACGAAGAGCAGGTCGGGCCGGAAGGTTGCCTGTCGATTCCCGGTGTGCGTTACGACACGCGCCGGGCGCTGCGGGTGCGCGCCTCCGGTGTGGACCTCGACGGCGCGCCGGTCGCGTTCGAGGCGGAGGGGCTGCTGGCGCGGTGCGTGCAGCACGAGACCGATCACCTCGACGGGGTGCTGTTCATCGACCGTCTCGATCCGGCCCAGCGCAAGGAGGCGATGCGGGTGATCCGCGAATCCGACTGGTTCGCGGCCGGAACGACCGTGCGCCCGGCACGGTCGATGAGTGGCGCGGGCCGGCCCAACCCGTTCGGGGTGGGCCGCTGATGCGCGTCGTCTTCGCGGGGACCCCGGAACCGGCGGTTCCTTCACTGCGTCGTTTGCTGGCATCGGCGCGGCACGAGGTGATC
This sequence comes from Nocardia sp. CY15, assembly GCF_009829295.1. Classification (NCBI taxonomy): domain Bacteria; kingdom Bacillati; phylum Actinomycetota; class Actinomycetes; order Mycobacteriales; family Nocardiaceae; genus Nocardia; species Nocardia sp. CY15. Next base: position 183,213 of record NZ_VUOT01000015.1, on the reverse strand, counting down.
GCCGTGGTGACGCGGCCGGACGCGGTGGCAGGGCGTGGCCGGAAAGTGACGAGGTCGCCGGTCGGCAAGCTGGCCGACGAGCACGGCATACCGGTGCTCACGCCGGGGCGGCCTTCGGAACCGGAATTCGTCGCGCAGCTCACGGAACTGGCGCCGGACTGCTGTCCCGTCGTCGCCTACGGCGCGCTGCTGCCCCAGCAGATTCTCGACATCCCGCGCTTCGGCTGGATCAACCTGCACTTCTCGCTGCTGCCCGCGTGGCGAGGCGCGGCGCCGGTACAGGCGGCGATCGACGCGGGTGACGAGATCACCGGCGCCTCCACGTTCCAGATCGAGGCCGGGTTGGACACCGGTCCGGTGTTCGGCATGGTGACCGAGAAGATCACCGTCACCGACACGGCGGGCACTCTGCTGCAGCGGTTGGCCGACAGCGGCTCCCGCCTGCTGGAAGCGACGCTCGACGGGGTGGAGGACGGGACCTTGCAGGCGGTGGCACAGTCGACGGACGGCGTCTCGTACGCGCCCAAGGTCGGTGTCGAGGCCGGGCACGTCCGATGGGACCAACCAGCTCTGGCCATCAGCAGGCGGATTCGCGCGGTCACCCCCGCTCCGGGGGCATGGACCGAGGTCGGCGGCACCCGGTTGAAGCTGGGACCGGTCGAACTGGTCGAGGAGGAGTTGCCGGAGCGTGTGATCGAGGTCCGCAAGTCCGGTGTGTTCGTCGGCACCGCCACCACCGCCGTGCGATTGGACCAAGTGCAGCCGCAAGGCAAGCGCATGATGTCAGCCCTCGACTGGGCGCGCGGCGCCCGCCTGCAGCCCGGCGCGGTGGTCGAGTGACGCCGCGCGGCGACCGGCCCGGCGACGACGCACCCAACCGGCGGCGCGACGAACGAGACACCGCGCCGAAGCGGTCCGGCGAGCCCGGCCGGGCTCGAGCGCAGGGCGTCCCGTCGAGCGGCACGCGACGCGATCGCAACGGCGCGGGCCGTCCACGGGCGGCCGACCAGCGTTCCGGAAGCGGCCGAGCCGAGGCCGCCGGGCGTGATCGCGACGAACGGCGCACTCCCTCGGGGCAACGCTCGGCAGGGCGACCCGAGCGTGCCACCTCGCGGCGTCCGGCCGCGGGATCCAAAGAGCCCGCTCGCCCTACCGGACGACCGCATCGCAAAGAAGCCGCCGATCCGCCGCGGTCGGTCGCCAGGGATGTGCTGCGCGCGGTCCGGGAGCGCGACGCCTACGCCAACCTCGTCCTGCCCGGCCTGCTGCGGGAACGGGGATTGTCGGGGCGCGACGCCGCATTGGCGACCGAACTCGCCTACGGCGCGTGCCGGTCGCTGGGCCTGCTCGACGCGGTGATCGCCGAAGGCGCGGGCCGGTCGATCGAAAAGATCGACGGACCCCTGCTGGACGTGCTCCGGCTGGGCGTCTACCAGTTGCTGCGCACCAGGATCGGCGCGCACGCCGCGGTGGACACCTCGGTGGCGTTGGCGCGCGCCGAATTCGGTGCGGGCAAGGCCGGTTTCGTCAACGCCGTGCTCCGGCGGGCGGGGGAGAAGTCCCCGGAGCAGTGGGTCGAGGCGCTAGCGCCCGCCGACCCGATCGGCCGGTTGGCCTTCGAATACGCGCATCCGGTGTGGATCGCGCAGGCGTTCGCCGACGCGCTGGGAGCGCGAGCGGCGGAACTTCGCGAGGTGCTCGCTGCTGACGACGCCCGCCCGCTGGTACATCTGGTGGCTCGCCCGGGTGACATCACCGCGGAGGAACTCGCGCTGGTCACCGGCGGGGAGGAAGGTCGCTGGTCGCCGTACGCGGTCTACCTGGAGGGCGGCGATCCGGGCAAGCTCGAGCCGGTACGCGAAGGCATGGCGGCCGTGCAGGACGAAGGCAGCCAGCTGGTGGCGCTGGCGCTGACCAGAGCCGCGATCGACGGACCGGACAACGGACGCTGGCTCGATCTCTGCGCCGGACCGGGCGGCAAGGCCGCGCTGCTCGGCGCCATCGCCTCGATCGACGGCTTCCGGGTGGACGCGGTCGAGCCCGCCGCGCACCGCGCCGAACTGGTGCGCAAAGCCGTGCACGGCCTGCCGGTCGACATCCACGTCGTTGACGGCCGCGCCAGCGGACTGACTCCCGGTTACGACCGCATCCTCGTGGACGCGCCGTGCACCGGCCTCGGGGCGCTGCGTCGCAGACCCGAGGCGCGCTGGCGGCGGACCCCGTCCGACGTCCGTGAACTCGTCGTCTTGCAGCGTGAATTACTCACCGCCGCTTGGGATCTGCTGCGCCCCGGTGGTGTCGTGGTGTACTCGACCTGTTCGCCGCATCTGCCGGAGACCGTGTCGATCGTCGCCGACGCCGTTCGGCGCCTCGGCGCCGAGCAACTCGACACTCGCGAGCTGCTACCGGGAGTCACCGATGTCGGGGAGGGGCCGGGCGCGCAGCTGTGGCCGCACCGCCACGGCACCGACGCCATGTTCCTGGCCGCGCTGCGTAAGCCCCGCTGAGCGGGCGGGCATTCCATTCGTCCAAGTCGTGGCACGCGGTGGCGCCGCACACTCGGAGCATGACGATGACGTGGCAGGACGTGGTGACGATGGCGACCGAACTCCCGGAGGTGGAGGAATCCACCTGGTGGCGCAGCCCGGCATTGAAGGTCGGCGGTAAAGGGTTCGCCCGGTTGCGCAGCGAGGCCGAAGGCGGCCTCGCGCTGGCCTGCGATCTCACCGAGAAGGAGGCGCTGCTGGCCTCCGGCGACCCGGCCTTCTACACCACACCGCACTACGACGGCTACGCCTACATATTGGTCGACCTCGATCGCGTCGCGCCCGACCACCTGCGGGAACTGCTCGACGCGGCCTGGTGGCTCACCGCTGCGGCGAAGCTGCGCAAGCAGCGGGAACGCGAAACCCGCTGAGCCCGGTCATTCCCGGCTGGATTGCTCTCGCAAGCGGGCAAGCGTTTTCGCGAGGATGCGGGACACGTGCATCTGGGAGATACCCATCTGCTGCGCGATCTGGGTCTGAGTCATCGATTCGAAGAATCGCATGGTGAGGATGCGCCGTTCCCGCTCGGGCAGACCGGCGAGCAGCGGCCGGATCGCGACGTATTCCTCGACCCGATCGAACTGGGACTCCTCTTCGCCGAGGGTGTCCAGCAGTGAGGCGTCGGTGTCGCGGCCGAGCGTTGCCGCGTCGATCGAACTCGGCTGGTAGGCGTTTCCCGCGATGACCGCCTGGGTCACCTCGTCCGGATCGACGTCCAGCTCCGCGGCGATCTCCTTCGCCGTCGGCGAGCGGCCGAGGGTTTGGGAGAGGCTGTCGATCGCGGCGCCGATGCGTAGGTGAGTCTCCTTGACCCGCCGCGGCACTCGCATCGCCCACGTGTTGTCGCGGAAGTATCGGCGGACCTCGCCCATGATGGTCGGCACCGCGAAGGACAGGAAATTCGAACCGCGCTCCACGTCGAAACGATCCACCGCGTGCACCAAGCCGACCCGCGCCACCTGGGTCAGGTCGTCGAACGGCTCACCGCGTCCGCTGAACTTGCGGGCGATGTGGTCGGCGAGTGGAATGCATCGGCTGATCAGCTCCGCGCGCAGCGCGGTGTGCCGCGCTGTTCCGGGTTCGCTGGTGGCGAGCTGCTCGAAGAGCAGGCCGACGTCGTCGTAGCCTGGAACCGCGCTCGCCGCTTCCAGGGTTTCGCTCTCCTCGACGGCGTCCTCCGTGGTCAGCGTGTCGGAGTCGTCGTCGCGCTGTGCGTCGAGCACGGTGTCTTCGTCCGCCACTACGCCTTCCCCCGGACCCGACGGAACTCGACCGTCGTCGGATATCCGGAAATCGTCGGGTCGAACGTATCCTGTGTGGCCTCCGCCGCGTCGGTGAGGGTGCGCAGCACGTGCCAGCCGAAGCTGCGCTGGTCGGGCAGCCCCGGCTTCTCCGCGATGCCCTCGACCCGGACGAGCAACTCGGTGTCACCGACGGTGAACCGGCAGTTCAGGCTCGTTTCCGGGGCGGCGACAGCGATCAGGGTCGAGCAGACCTCGTCGACGGCCAGCCGGATGTCGGCCACCTCGTCCAGCGTGAATTCGCTGAGTAGGACGAGGGTTTCGGCGAGCCCACGCACGATGGGCAGTTGTGTCACCGATGCCGCCACCCGAATCTCCACCGGGGTGCTGTAAAGCCCCTGTTCCGCCGAAATGTTGATCACCCTATGCAGGCTACCCACTCCCGCGCTGGACAACCCTGGGTACCGTTAGACTCCGGCGTTGTGTCCAACCCGACTTACCCGCGTCCGGCCGCTCCCATGATCGCCCCCTCCATCCTCTCCGCCGACTTCGCGCACCTCGCGGACGAAGCGGAGGCCGTCGCAGGCGCCGACTGGCTGCACGTGGACGTGATGGACGCGCACTTCGTGCCCAATCTCACCCTCGGCCTCCCCGTGGTGGAGAGCCTGCTGAAGGCGACCGACATCCCGTTGGACTGCCATCTGATGATCGAGGATCCGGCCCGCTGGGCGCCGCCGTACGCGGAGGCGGGCGCGCACAATGTGACCTTCCACGCGGAGGCGACCGACGACCCGATCGCGGTCGCGCGCGACATCCGCGCCGCGGGCGGCAAGGCGGGGCTCTCGGTGAAGCCCGGCACGCCGATCGAGCCGTACCTGGAGATCCTGCGCGAATTCGACACGCTGCTGGTGATGAGCGTCGAACCCGGTTTCGGCGGCCAGTCGTTCATCCCGGAGGTGTTGCAGAAGGCGCGCATCGTGCGGAACCTGGTGGATGCCGGTGAGCTGCGGCTGCTGGTCGAGATCGACGGCGGCATCAACGCCGACACCATCGAGGCGGCCGCGGAGGCGGGCGTGGACTGCTTCGTCGCCGGGTCCGCGGTCTACAGCACCGCCGATCCCGCCGCGACCGTGCAGAAATTGCGCGGGCAGGCGGCCTCGGCGTGGGCGCGCTGAAAAGGTCTGTCAGGCCCTGGTTTTGCGCGGGGCGACCGCGCGGATCGTCTCGATCACAACGCTGAGCGGCGGACGGCGGGCTCCTGCCTCGGGCGAGCGGATCCACACGCGGTATCCGGTGCGCTCGTCGTCCGGCGAGGGCAGTACCACCTGGCTGCCCGCGCAGGCCACCGCCGCGTACAGGCGGAACAATTCGGCCGAGATCGGCGGCCTGAACGCGTCGGGCCCGGCGGGGCCGGTGAGGAAGGTCCAGTGCCTCGCGCGGGGGTGCTCGACGACCGGGCCGGCGATGCCGACCTGGACGAGTCGCCGCAACACCTGCTCGCCGAGTTCGGCGGGCATGGTGACGGCGCCGTAGTCGATGCCGATGTGCAGGAGAATGCGATGCGAACCGGGATCCATCGATACCGGCAGCTGGAATTCGCGGCGGTAGCGTTGGCAGCGAAGTTCCGGCGTCGAATCGAGAAATGTGGTCACACCGCGCCCCCAACTGTGTCCGGCCCGAATTGTCCCACTGTGTTCTCCGGCTTTCTCGAGGAGTGGACATCATGCGGCGGGCTGCGCGGTCCGTAGGCCGTGTGCCCTGGTACAGCGTCCGATCGAACTGCTCGTGCGGAAAGTTGAACGTGAGAAGTCAGCCGCATAACGATATCGCTTCCCACGTCTTCGACGCGCGGAATCTCCGTTATAGCAGTGTTTCGTTAGGGTATCGACTATAAATCGGCAACCCCCTTCGGGGTGAATTAATTCGCACAGTACAGCGAATTCCCTCGAATGATTACTTGAACCTGTGCCGCCCGCCGAGCGCGGCCGGTGTGGACATATTTCGTTCCATTCTCGATGGGACCGACCGGTTCCAGCATCCCCGGCGTGGCCTGCGGTCTGCTTTTCGCCGAGCACGCCGGAGTGTCATCGCGTCGCGTGACCGGTCCGGGACGCCGCTGTCTCCTGCGACCGCGCGTCATTAGGGTGAGGAGACCAGGGAATAGCAGCCGGGCCCCGCGCTGTTCCGCAACCGGAAGACAACGACGCGACAGGGAGTCAGAGCACATGTTCACAGGCATCGTCGAGGAACTCGGCGAAATCGTCGCCAGCGAGCAGCTGACCGACGCCGCGCGGCTGACGATCAAGGGCAAGCTGGTGACCTCCGATGCCGGACACGGTGATTCGATCGCCGTGAACGGGGTGTGCCTGACCGTCGTGGAGGTGCTCGGCGGCGACTCGTTCACCGTCGATGTCATGGCGGAGACGCTCAACCGGTCCGGAATCGGCAAGCTGGACGTCGGTTCGAAAGTGAATCTCGAGCGCGCCGCCGCGTTGAACAGCAGGCTGGGCGGCCACCTGGTCCAGGGACATGTCGACGGCACCGGCACCGTGCTCTCGCGCACCCCGTCGGAGAACTGGGACGTGGTCCGGATCTCGCTGCCGGAGAACCTGGCCCGCTACGTCGTGGAGAAGGGTTCGATCACCGTCGACGGCATCTCGCTCACCGTCTCGGGACTCGGTGTCTCCGACGAGCCCGCCGAGACCGGCAGTCGGGACTGGTTCGAGGTCTCCCTGATCCCCACCACCCTCTCGCTGACCAATCTCGGCTTCGCCACCGTCGGCACCACCGTCAACCTGGAAGTCGACGTGATCGCCAAATACGTCGAACGCCTCCAACAGCGCGGCTAGCCGGGACCGCCCGCTCGCCGAGTGCGCGGCGGCGAGCGCGATAGCCCCTTCCGGTTCCGGGGAGCTCCGGGATGGCGGAGCGTGCCGGCGTCTGCGACGCGATGGTGAGCATGGGAGGTCGCCGGACACACGCAGCGCCGCGGGCGCCGCAAAACCAACCCAGTACTGTGGTGAGGCACCTATTTCGAGATGGAGCACAGCAGACGTGACCAGGTTCGACAGCATCGAGCGCGCAGTCGCCGACATCGCCGCCGGTAAGGCGGTCGTCGTCGTCGACGACGAGGACCGTGAGAACGAGGGCGACCTCATCTTCGCGGCGGAGAAGGCCACTCCGGAACTGGTCGCCTTCATGATCCGCTACACCTCCGGTTACATCTGTGTGCCGCTCACGGGCGACGATTGCGATCGGCTCGGCTTGCCTCCGATGTACGCGATGAACCAGGACAAGCACGGCACCGCCTACACCGTCTCGGTGGACGCGCGCGAAGGCATCACGACCGGCATCTCCGGCGCCGATCGCGCCACCACCATGCGGCTGCTTGCCGACGCCGACGCCAAGGCCGACGATTTCACCCGGCCGGGGCACGTGGTGCCGCTGCGCGCCAAGGATGGCGGTGTGCTGCGCAGGCCCGGCCACACCGAGGCGGCCGTGGATCTTTCCCGGATGGCAGGCCTGCGTCCGGCGGGCGTGATCTGCGAGATCGTCAGCCAGAAGGACGAGGGCCACATGGCCCGCACCGAGGAGCTGCGCGTCTTCGCCGACGAGCACGAGCTGGCGATGATCTCGATCGCCGACATGATCGCGTGGCGGCGCAAGCACGAGAAGCACGTGGTGCGCGTCGCCGAGGCACGTATCCCCACCGCGCACGGCGAGTTCATGGCCGTGGGCTATCAGAGCATCTACGACGAGGTCGAGCACGTCGCGCTGGTGCGCGGTGACATCAGCGACGGCGAGGACGTCTTGGTGCGGGTGCACTCGGAGTGCCTGACCGGTGACGTGTTCGGGTCGCTGCGCTGCGATTGCGGTCCGCAGCTGGACGCGGCGTTGGAGATGGTCGCGGCCGAGGGCCGCGGTGTGGTGCTGTACATGCGTGGTCACGAGGGGCGCGGCATCGGTCTGATGCACAAGTTGCAGGCATACCAGCTGCAGGATTCCGGCCACGACACGGTCGACGCGAATCTGGAGCTGGGGCTGCCCGCGGATGCCCGCGACTATGGCACGGGCGCGCAGATCCTGGTGGATCTGGGTATTCGCTCGATGCGGCTGCTCACCAACAACCCGGCCAAGCGGGTCGGTTTGGACGGCTATGGTTTGCGGATCACCGAGCGGGTGCCGATGCCGCTGCGCGCCAATGCGGAGAACCTGCGCTACTTGCGCACCAAGCGGGACCGGATGGGGCACGACCTGATCGGCCTCGACGAGCTCGATCTCGGCGAGACGGCGCACTGAATTGCGAGCGGACCGGAAAGGCGGACAACGATGAGCGGTACCGGGGTACCGACCTTCGCGCTGGCCGACGCCAAGGACCTCACCTTGGGCATCGTCGCCTCGCGCTGGCACACCCAGATCTGCGACACCCTGGTCGCGAACGCCGAGCGAGTGGCCAAGGACGCGGGCGTCCAGCAGATCACGGTGGTGCGCTGCGCCGGCGCCATGGAGCTGCCGGTGGTGGCCCAGGAGCTGGCCAAGTCGCACGACGCGGTGGTGGCGCTCGGAGTGGTGATCCGGGGTGACACGCCGCATTTCGAGTACGTCTGCGACGCGGTGACCGCGGGACTCACCCGTGTCTCGCTGGACGAGGGCACGCCGGTCGCGAACGGGGTGCTGACCACCAACAACGAGCAGCAGGCCCTGGATCGGGCCGGGCTGCCGGAATCGCCCGAGAACAAGGGGGAGCAGGCGGCGGCCGCGGCGTTGGACGCCGCGCTGACGCTGCGCGCCCTGCGGCAGTCCGCGTAGCCATGCCGGTCGTCCGTATCTTCCGGAGGAACGCAGGCTCGGCCGCGGTGGCCGGCGATGCGCCCGAGTGGGAGTTCGAGGTGCGTCCCCGGCGCGCGGTGCGGACGGCCTGGGTCGTGGCGGTGCTGATCGCGGCCGCGTTCACGGCGGGCGGTCTCTTGCTGCGTACCGGGTCCACCGGTGTCAACTTCCGGGTCGCCGATCAGATCGCGATGATCGGGATCGGCGTACTCGGCGCCGCCGCGGTGCTGCTGCTGACCAGGCCGCGGGTACGGGTCGGGGCGCGGGGTGTGTCGGTGCGGAACGTTCTGGGCGACAACGACTTTCCGTGGGACTACATTAGAGGCGTCTCGTTCCCGGATCGAAAGTCGTGGGCCCGCCTCGAGCTGGTCGACGACGACTACGTGCCGATGCTGGCGATCCGCTCGAACGACAAGGAGCACGCGGCGCGGGCGATGGCTCGGCTGCGTGAACTCGGCGAGAAGTATTCCGGAAGCAAGTGAACTGGTGAGGTACCCGCCCCGCCCCGACCGCTTCGCCAGGGCCGGAATGCTGGTTTAGCCTCGTCGGTATGGAACCAGGCGCGTTCGTTCTCGCGGCGGCTTTCGCGGACGATCCGCTGATGACCTACTTCTGGCCGGGTTCGCCGCGCCGCCGAAAAGCGTTGCCGCTGTTCTGGGAGTCGCGCATCGCGTCGCGCAGGAAGAAGGGACTGGTCGACTTCGCGCACGACCAGGAAGGCACCCTCGCCTGCGTGGCGCTATGGGAGCCCGCGCACCTGGTGGCGCCGACAGTGAAGCCGGTGACCCTGCTACGAGCGTTGGGCGCGAGCACGGCGCGTGCGCTTGCCGCCGGGCGGCAGATGGAGCACGCGCGACCGGCCACGCCGCACCTGTACCTGGCCGCGATCGGGACGCTGCCCGGCGCGCAGGGGTACGGTATGGCGACCGCGTTGCTCGAGCGGCGGCTGTCGGAAGCAGAGCACGACTGTTTCCTGATCTCGAACACCAGCGGCACCGTGCCCTTCTACGAGCGATTCGGGTTCGAGCGGCAGGGGGAGCTGAGGATCGGCTCCGGTCCGGTGGTGTATCCGATGGTGCGTTCGAAGTGACCTCGCCGTCGCGGCCGGCATGCCGATTCTCGACATGTCAAGCCTCGGATGGTGCTGGTCAACGGATACCGCGACCTGTCCCGCTGTGGTAACCGATCACTGGGAGTCGCCGAGGACGGCCCCCTCTCGGCGGGGGTCCGCGCCTCCGATCCAGCCGTCCGCGCCGTTGCGTTTGAGAGCGCTGAGGCCGCTGACCTGTGGTGCGACGGAGACCTGATGACCCAGCTCACGTAGTCGGCGCACGAGCGGGTCGTGGTCACCGTTGTCGGCGGCGTCGATCGCGGGGTGCTCACCACCGATGCCGGTGGACGGGCTGTTCCCGGCGCCGAACGCGACCGCGGAGACCGCCTGCTGCGGGTCCAGACCCCAGTCGAACATGTTGACCAGCGTTTTCACCACGAACTGGATGATCACCGAACCGCCGGGCGAGCCCGCGACATGGGTGAGCTCGCCGCGCGAGCCGTCGGGGGCCTTGCCGAAGACCAGCGTCGGGCTCATCGAACTACGCGGGCGTTTACCGGGCTGGATCCGGTTGGCCACCGGCACGCCGTCGGCGCCCAGCGGATCGGCGTTGAAGTCGGTGAGCTGATTGTTCAGCACGAATCCGTCGACCACGTGGAACGAACCGAACGCCGACTCGACGGTGGTGGTCATCGCCGCGGCGTTGCCGTACCGGTCGACCACCGAGATGTGGCTGGTGCCGTGCTCGGGCGGCTGCGGGCCGACGCCCAGCGGCACGGGGCCGAAGTCACCCGGCTGCGCGGTGCCCATGCTGCGGTTCGGATCGATCAGCCCGGCGCGCTGCCGCAGGTAATCGCGGTTCAGCAGGGTTTGTGCCGAATTGCCCGGCAGCGGGATGAAATCGGTGTCGGCGACGTACTTGTTGCGGTCGGCGTAGGCGAGGCGTTCGGCCTCCGAGATCAGGTGCACGGCCTGCGGGTCGGGCTTGCCGCCGTTGCGGTCGATGTCGTCCGGCCGCATGGTGGCCAGGTCGAAGTTCTCCAGGATGCCCAGAATCGAGGCGACGGCGATGCCACCCGAGGAGGGGCTGGGCATGCCGCAGATCTCGTGCCCGCGGTAGCCCGTGCACAGTGCGGTGCGCTTCTTCGCCTGATAGCCGGACAAGTCCTCGACCGTCAGCTGGCCAGGGGTGCGCCCGCCGGAGGCTCGGTTCGCGGCCGCGACGATGTCCCGGGCGATGGCGCCGGTATAGAAGGCCTGCGCTCCCTCCGTGGCGACGGCGCCGAGCGTCTTCGCCATGGCCGGGTTGGTGAGCACGGTCTCTGCGGCCTTCGGGCTGCCGTCCGGGTTGAGGAAATAAGCCTTGGCGTCCTCGTCCGCCGCGAGGTCCTTCGCCGACTCCGCGATCTGCCCCGCGAGGCGAGGGCTGATCGGGAAGCCCTGATCGGCCAGTCCGATGGCGGGGTCGAACAGCTCGCGCCACGCGGTCTTGCCATGATCGCGGTGCGCGAGCTCGAGCATGCGCAGCACACCGGGCACGCCGATGGAGCGGCCGCTGGCCCGCGTGTTCGGCTTCGGCTCGGTGCGGTCGGTATCGCTGATCCAGCGCAGGTAGTTCTCGGTCGCCGCCGCCGGGGCCACCTCTCGGCCGTCGTAGGCGTCCACGGTCTTGGTGTTCGCGTCGTAGTAGAGCAGGAACGCGCCGCCGCCGATACCGGAGGCCTGCGGTTCGACGAGGCCCAGCACCGTTTGGGCCGCGATCAGGGCGTCGGCCGCGGTGCCGCCGTCGCGCAGGACCTCGCACGCGGCCTTGGTGGATACGGGGTTGGCCGTCGACACCGCGAAGGTGTGCGTGCGCACCGGCGTCATGTTCGAGCGATAGCCGGTCGCTATTTCCGGGTTGGTGCTCAGATCCTTGGTGCCGCTGCCCGCCGGGCCCGTCGCGGTGGACGTGACCGGTGTGCCGTTGGGAACCGTCGCGCAGACACCGCCCGCCTGGCTCTCCTCGGTCGAACAGGCGGTAGCCATTCCGATGGTGAGTGCGAACGCCGCCGCGGCGGCGACCCGAGTTCCTCGCTTGCGGCCCATGCCCGGACTCTAACGTCCGGCACCGACAGCCGCGCCGGTTTCCTTCCCACGGGCGAAATCCTCCTGGCCGCAGTGTGTGTCGCGATCGAGCCCGCCGGGATCATGTCACGTGGACCGGCGATCCGGGGCGAACCGTCGGTAGGCTGGCCGGATGGCGATCGAGGCGGTGCTGTTCGACTTCTCCGGCACCTTGTTCCGGCTGGAAGCCGACGAGTCGTGGTACTCGGATCTGACCCGGCCGGACGGGCGGGCCTTCGACGTGGACGAGAAGGCCGAGATCATGCGGCGGATGACGGCGCCGGTCGACCACATCGCCGAATTCGACGCCGAGGCGCAGTACGCGTGGGACAACCGGGACCTGGATCCGGCGCTGCACCGCAAGGTGATGATGACGGTGCTGCGCCAGTCGGGTGTGCCCACCGACGAGGACGCCGAACGACTCTACGCACGGCTGCTCGATCCGCTGGAGTGGATGCCGTATCCGGACAGCGAGGCCGTTCTCGATCTCCTGGCGGCACAGGAGGTTCCGGTGGCGGTGGTGAGCAACATCCCGTTCGACATCCGTCCGTCGTTCGCTGCGCGCGGCTGGGACCGGCTGGTCGGGGCGTTCACCCTCTCCTATGAGGTCGGCGCCATGAAACCCGATCCGGAGATCTTCCATGCCGCCTTGGGCGAACTGGGCGTGCCCGCCGAGGCGGCTCTGATGATCGGCGACAGCGCCGAGGCGGACGGCGGCGCCGAAGCCCTGGGCAGCCGATTCGCCCTGGTGGAGGCCCTGCCCACCGCCGAGCGTCCGGATGCGTTGCTGGCGGCCCTGCGGCGGCACGGTCTGGTGGAGTAGCTCCTCGTCCGGACGATGCGCGCGCCCCGTCGGTTCTTTCGCCGAAGTCCGAGTTCGTCGAAGTCCGAGTTCGTCGAAGTCCGAGTTCGTCGAAGTCCGAGTTCGTCGAAGTCCGAGTTCGTCGAAGTACGAGTTGTCCGGGATGTCACCGTGTTACCGTGCGATTCCGGCGTGTTCGTCCAGCGCGCCGGAACGTTCGGTACCAACGGGGGTACGGCTGTGAGCTTGGCGTTTTCGGGTGAGGAGCCGTCCATCGGTGTGGAAACCACCATGCCGGAGGCGGTTCGGGACGTGCGGGAAGCCGTCGCGGGTATGGCGGGATTCGGCCTGGCCTATCCGGTGCTCATGAATCTGACGCGCGGCGACGACGCGGCCGCCACGGCGTCCGTCCAGTTCTGCGTGGCCTGGGCTCTCGGTCTGCTCGTGCTCGGGTTCGCCGAGGGAGCGCACCCCGTGCGCCGCCTGACGATCACGCTCGCGATCCTGCAGGCCGTCGTCGGGTGCTGGGCGATCAGGGACCTCGAGACCGTACCGCCCGCCGTCGGCCTCGTCGCCGCCGGGTACTCGCTCGCCACCTCCGTAGCCGTCGTGCGCCTGCTGTGCCGCCCGGATGCCAAGGCCTGGTTCGGCGTCCGCGTACCGTGAGCCGTCCGGCAGCGCTGCCGTGGGCGGGTGGTAGTCGGCGGTCTCCGGGATCTGTCGAACCTCGCTCGGGCCGGATGGGCGGTGGACGAACTGTGTCCGACCGCGTCGATAGGCTGGATGGGTGGCAGATCCAGCGACGTACCGGCCCGCGCCGGGCACGATTCCCGTCGAACCCGGTGTCTACAAGTTCCGGGACGCCCATCGGCAGGTCATCTACGTCGGCAAGGCCAAGAGCCTGCGCAGCAGGCTGAACTCGTACTTCGCCGACGTCGCCGGTCTGCACCCGCGTACCAGGCAGATGGTCACCACGGCCGCGAGCGTCGAGTGGACGGTCGTCTCCACCGAGGTGGAGGCGCTGCAGCTGGAATACAACTGGATCAAGGAGTTCGATCCGCGGTTCAACGTCCGCTACCGCGACGACAAGTCCTACCCGGTGCTCGCGGTCACTCTGAACGAGGAGTACCCGCGGTTGTTCGTCTACCGCGGCGCGCGGCGCAAAGGCGTCCGCTACTTCGGCCCGTTCGCGCACGCCTGGGCCATCCGCGAGACGCTCGATCTGCTGCTGCGGGTGTTCCCGGCGCGCACCTGCTCCAACGGAGTCTTCCGGCGGCACCACCAGATCGGGCGTCCCTGCCTGCTCGGCTACATCGACAAGTGCTCCGCGCCGTGCGTCGGGCGGGTGAGCGCCGAGGAGCACCGCGCGATCGTCGAGGACTTCTGCGACTTCCTCGCCGGCCGCACCGACCGCTTGGTCCGGGAGCTGGAGCGCCGCATGCACGAGGCCGCCGAAGACCTGGACTTCGAATCCGCCGCCCGGCTGCGCGACGACGTGCAGGCGCTGCGGCGCGCGCTGGAGAAGCAGGCGGTGGTGCTCGGCACGGGCACCGACGCCGACGTGATCGCTTTCGCCACCGACGAGCTGGAGGTGGCGGTGCAGGTCTTCCACGTGCGCGACGGCCGGGTGCGCGGGCAGCGCGGGTGGGTGGTCGACAAATCGGGTGACGCGGTCGACGTCCCGGAGGCGGGCGGCGAGCTCGCCGCGCTGGTCGAGCAGTTCCTCACCCAGTTCTACGGCGAGCAGGTGACGGTGGCCGAGCAGGCCGCCAACGAGCAACCCGCCGCCGTGGTGCCCCGCGAAGTGCTCGTGCCCGAGCTGCCCGCCGACGTCGAGGAGGTCCAGCAGTGGCTGTCGGGGTTGCGCGGCGCGGCGGTGAAGGTGCGCGTGCCCCAGCGTGGGGACAAGAAGGCGCTCGCCGAGACCGTGCAGCGCAACGCGATGGAGGCGCTGGCCCAGCACAAGCTCAAGCGGGCGGGGGATCTGACGTCCAGATCCCAAGCGCTGCAAGAGATCCAGGACGCGCTGGAACTCGACTCCGCGCCGCTGCGCATCGAGTGCGTGGACGTCAGCCATGTGCAGGGCACGGACGTGGTCGCCTCGCTCGTGGTCTTCGAAGACGGTCTGGCCCGCAAGTCCGATTACCGCCACTACACGATCCGGGAAGCGGCAGGCGACGGCCGCTCCGACGACGTCGGCAGCATCGCCGAGGTGACTCGCCGCCGGTTCTTCAAATTGCGCCGCGAGCGCGACGCGATGGAGCAGGAAGACCTCGCCGCGACCGGAAGCGACGACGACGCGCTCGAGCTGATCTCCCGGCCGGGTATCGACCCCCGCACCGGACGCCCGCGCAAGTTCTCCTATCCGCCCAACCTCTACGTCGTCGACGGCGGCGCGCCCCAGGTCGCCGCCGCCGCGGAGGTGCTCGACGAGTTGGGCATCACCGACGTCGCGGTGATCGGTCTGGCCAAACGGCTCGAGGAAGTATGGGTGCCCGGCGAGAGCGACCCGGTGATCCTGCCGCGCAACAGCGAGGCGCTGTATCTGCTGCAACGGGTCCGCGACGAGGCGCACCGTTTCGCCATCACCTTCCATCGCAGCAAACGCTCGCGCCGGATGACCGCCTCGGCGTTGGACTCGGTGCCGGGTCTCGGCACGGCGCGCCGGACCGCGCTGGTTACCCATTTCGGGTCGGTCGCCAAGCTGAAGCAGGCGACGGTCGAAGAGATCACCGAGGTGCCCGGCATCGGGTTGGCGACCGCGAAAGCGGTCCTTGCGGCCCTCGAGTCCGAATAGTCAGTCGACAGTGCACCGGAAGATTCGGTTTCGCGTACGTTGTGTGTCTGCGGCCGATACCGAAACCGGTGCGCGATGATCGGAAGGCACCCCAGAGACGGATCCGGTAGGACATGACACGCGTCGAATCGAACAGCAGTGCGGGCAGTCCGCCGACGAGTGCGGGACGAGTGGCCTCGTCCGGCGCCGTCGGCGGAGCGAACTCGCAGGTCGAGGTCGTGATCGTCACCGGGCTCTCGGGCGCGGGCCGCGGCACCGCGGCCCGAGTGCTCGAGGACCTCGGCTGGTACGTGGCCGACAACCTGCCGCCCGAGCTGTTCGGGCGGATGGTCGAACTCGGTGCTTCCGCGAAGCCGCCGATCCGCCGCCTCGCGCTGGTCATGGACGTGCGCAGCCGGTTCTTCACCGGCGATCTGTCGGGGGTCACCGACCAGTTGCGAACTCTCGGCGTGCGCACCAGGGTCCTGTTCCTCGAGGCCTCCGACGACGTGCTGATCCGCCGCTTCGGCTTCGCGCGGCGCAGGCATCCGTTGCAGAGCGAGAGCAAGGACGGCACGTTGTCGGCGGGTATCGCCGCCGAACGGGTGCGGCTGTCCGCCGTGAAGGCCGCCGCCGATGTGGTGATCGACACCACCGAGCTGTCCATCCATCAGTTGCACCGCAAGATGGAAGAGGCCTATGGCGGCGGCGCGCCGAGCGCGTTGCAGCTCACCGTGCAGTCCTTCGGCTTCAAGTACGGGGTTCCGCTGGACGCCGACATGGTGTTGGATGTGCGTTTTCTACCCAATCCGCATTGGATACCGGAGTTGCGGGAACACACCGGTCAGGAGACCGTGGTCAGCGAGTACGTGTTGTCGCGCCCCGGCGCGGACGACTACCTGCGTACCTGCCACCACCTGGTCGAGCTGACCACGAACGGTTACCGCCAAGAGGGGAAGCGATACATGACGGTCGCAGTGGGCTGCACCGGAGGCAAGCACCGAAGCGTCGCGATTGCCGAGGCGCTCGGCGAGTTGATGAGCGAGGTCACCGGCGGGCCGGAGGAATCCGCCGACGTGGTCCGGGTGGTCCATCGAGACCTGGGGCGCGAATGACCGGCTGGGAATCGAATCCCAGCATCGTCGCGCTGGGTGGTGGACACGGCCTGTACGCGACACTGACCGCAGTGCGGCGGCTGACCAGGAAGATCTGCGCGGTGGTCACCGTCGCCGATGACGGCGGCTCCTCGGGCCGGCTACGCGCGGAGCTGGGGGTGCTGCCCCCGGGAGATCTCCGGATGGCGCTGGCCGCCTTGGCCGCGGACGCCGACGGCGTCTGGACCCGGACGGTCCAGCATCGTTTCGGCGGGACCGGCGCTCTGGCCGGGCACTCCGTGGGCAACCTGATCCTGGCCGGGCTCACCGAGGTGCTCGGCGATCCGGTCGCCGCGCTCGACGAAGTCGCCCGCATGTTGCGCATCACCGGACGGGTGCTCCCCATGTCGCCGATCGCGCTCGATATCGAGGCGGATGTCTCTGGGCTGGAGGCGGATCCACGGGTGAGCCGTTGCATTCGCGGTCAAGTTGCCATCGCGACGACGCCGGGTAAGGTGCGGCGAGTGCGGCTGATTCCGTCCGATCCACCGGCCAGTCCGGAGGCGACCTCGGCGATCGAACACGCGGATGTCGTGGTCCTCGGCCCGGGATCGTGGTTCACCAGCGTGATTCCGCACGTCCTCGTCCCGGAACTACGGGAAGCCCTGGTATACACCAGGGCACGGAAAGTGCTCGTGCTCAACCTCGCCGCGGAACCGGGGGAGACCGCGGGGTTCTCCGCGGAGCGGCATTTGCATGTGCTGTCCCAGCACGCGCCGGAATTCGTCGTCGACGAGGTGCTGGTCGACTCCGGCTCGGTCCCGGAAGGCCGTGAGCGGGAACATGTGGCCAGGGCTGCCGAACAGTTGCGGGCACGAGTAACCTTCTCCGATGTCGCCGAAGCGGGAACCGACCGGCATCACCCCGGAAAGCTTGCCGCCGCACTGGATCAACTGATCCGGCAACCTCGGCCGCAAATGGCAGGGCTTCGAGTCGAGGGACGGCACATGGGTCAGGATGTGCGTTCCGGGTTGGGTGGAAAGGAGCGCGTCCCGTGGCGATGACAGCCGATGTGAAAGACGAGCTGAGCAGGCTCACAGTGTCGCAGGTGAGTTCCCGCAAGGCGGAACTGTCCGCACTGCTGCGTTTCGCGGGCGGCCTGCACATCGTCGGCGGCCGGGTGATCGTCGAGGCCGAGGTGGACATGGGGTCCATCGCGCGCAGGCTGCGCCGGGAGATCTTCGAGCTCTACGGCTACGGCTCCGATGTGCACGTGCTCGGCGCGGGCGGACTGCGCAAGACCTCCCGCTACGTGGTGCGCGTCTCCAAGGAGGGCGAGGCGCTGGCCCGGCAGACCGGACTGCTCGACGTTCGCGGTCGTCCGGTGCGCGGCCTGCCCGCGCAGGTGGTCGGCGGCAGCATCGCCGACGCCGAAGCCGCGTGGCGCGGCGCGTTTCTCGCCCACGGCTCGCTGACCGAACCCGGACGGTCCTCGGCGCTCGAGGTCAGCTGCCCCGGCCCCGAGGCGGCGCTGGCGCTGGTCGGCGCGGCTCGGCGGCTCGGCATCACCGCCAAGGCGCGGGAAGTGCGCGGCACCGACCGCGTGGTGGTGCGCGACGGTGAGGCGATCGGCGCGCTGCTGACCAGGATGGGCGCGCACGGCACCCGGATGGTCTGGGAGGAACGCAGGCTGCGCCGGGAGGTGCGCGCGACCGCGAATCGGCTGGCCAATTTCGACGACGCCAACCTGCGCCGGTCGGCGCGGGCGGCGGTCGCCGCGGCGGCTCGGGTGGAACGCGCGCTGGAGATCCTCAGCGACGACGTGCCCGACCATCTCGCCGCCGCGGGCAAGCTGCGTGTGCAGCACCGGCAGGCGTCGCTGGAGGAACTCGGCCAGCTCGCCGACCCTCCGATGACGAAAGACGCTGTCGCGGGCCGCATTCGGCGGCTGCTGTCGATGGCCGACCGGCGCGCCAAGGAACTGGGCGTCCCGGACACCGAGTCGGCCGTCACGGCCGAACTGCTCGACGAAGCCTGACCTCGGGCTTTCGGTGATTTCCGCGACGATCCCCGCGACGCTGCCCGTCGCGGGGATCGTGGCGTTCCCCGGCTGCCGACTTTGGGTTGGTCGGGCGTCTGACCAGGCAACCCGTCTCGACGAAAGCCAGGTGCGTGTCGGCGGAGGCACGGCAGGGCGTTAGTGTGGGTGGGCATCGGAACGATCCGCTGGAAAGTTGAGGAGCGATAACGTGACTGTCCGGGTAGGCATCAACGGCTTCGGTCGTATCGGACGTAACTTCTTCCGGGCGGTGGAGGCGCAGAAGGCGCTCGGCACCACCGACATCGAGATCGTCGCGGTCAACGACCTCACCGACAACGCGACCCTCGCGACCCTGCTCAAGTACGACTCGATCCTGGGCCGGTTGCCCCAGGATGTCTCGCTCGACGGCGACGACACCATCGTGGTGGGCGACCAGCGGATCAAGGCGCTGGCCATCAAGGAGGGCCCGGCGGCGCTGCCGTGGGGCGATCTGGGCGTCGACGTGGTCGTCGAGTCCACCGGCATCTTCACCGATGCCACCAAGGCCAAGGGCCACCTCGCCGCGGGCGCGAAGAAGGTGATCATCTCCGCTCCGGCCAAGGGCGAGGACATCACCATCGTCATGGGCGTCAACGACGACAAGTACGACGGCAGCCAGAACATCATCTCGAACGCCTCGTGCACCACCAACTGCCTCGGCCCGCTGGCCAAGGTGCTCAACGACGAGTTCGGCATCGAGCGTGGCCTGATGACCACCATCCATGCCTACACCCAGGACCAGAACCTGCAGGACGGCCCGCACAGCGACCTGCGTCGCGCGCGCGCCGCCGCGCTGAACATCGTGCCCACCGGCACCGGCGCCGCGAAGGCCATCGGCCTGGTGCTGCCCGAGTTGCAGGGCAAGCTGGACGGCTACGCGCTGCGCGTGCCGGTCCCGACGGGCTCGGTCACCGACCTGACCGCCACCCTGCGCAAGTCGGCCACGCTCGAGGAGATCAACGCCGCCTACAAGGCCGCCGCCGAGGGCCCGCTGAAGGGCATCCTCAAGTACAACACCGACCCGATCGTCTCCTCCGACATCGTCACCGACCCGGCCTCGTCGATCTACGACGCGCCGCTGACCAAGGTGATCGACGACCAGGTGAAGGTCGTGTCCTGGTACGACAACGAGTGGGGCTACTCCAACCGTCTCGCCGATCTCATCGGCCTCGTCGGCAAGTCGCTCTGACGCGCATGGCTGTCAAGACACTCGCGGATCTGCTCGGCGAGGGTGTCGAGGGTCGGGGCGTGCTGGTGCGCTCCGACCTGAACGTGCCCCTCGACGACAAAGGACAGATCACCGATCCCGGCCGCATCATCGCCTCGGCGCCGACCATCAAGGCGCTCGCCGAAGCGGGCGCGAAGGTCGTCGTGACCGCGCACCTCGGCCGCCCGAAGGGCGAGCCGGACGCGAAGCTCTCGCTGGCGCCGGTGGCCGCCCGGCTCGCCGAGGAACTGGGCCGCAATGTGCAGCTGGCCGGTGACGTGGTGGGTCAGGACGCGCTCGCGCGGTCCGAGGGCCTCACCGACGGCGACGTGCTGCTGCTGGAGAACATCCGGTTCGACCCGCGTGAGACCAGCAAGGACGACGCGCAGCGGGCCAAGCTGGCCGCCGCGCTGGTCGAGCTCGTCGGCGACGACGGCGCGTTCGTTTCCGACGGTTTCGGTGTGGTGCACCGTAAGCAGGCGTCGGTGTACGACGTCGCCCAGCAGTTGCCGCACTACGCGGGCACGCTGGTCGCGGCCGAGGTCGAGGTGCTGGCCAAGCTGACCGAGAACCCCGACCGGCCGTACGCGGTCGTGCTCGGCGGTTCCAAGGTCTCCGACAAGCTGGCGGTCATCGAGGCGCTCGCGCCGAAGGTCGACACGCTGGTGATCGGAGGCGGCATGTGCTTCACCTTCCTTGCGGCACAGGGCCTCTCGGTGGGCTCCTCATTGCTGCAGGAGGAGATGGTGGACACCTGCAAGCGTCTGCTCGAGCAGTACGCCGACGTCATCCACCTGCCGCGCGACATCGTGGTGGCCGACGCGTTCGCCGCGGACGCGGAGTCGAAAGTTGTTGCTGCACATGAGATCCCGGACGGCTGGCTGGGTCTGGACGTGGGCCCGGACTCGGTGGACCGCTTCGCGGTACTGCTGACCGAGGCGCGCACCGTCTTCTGGAACGGGCCGATGGGTGTGTTCGAGTTCGAGAAGTTCGCCGCGGGCACCCGCGGGGTGGCCGAGGCGATCGTGACCGCGACCGGTAAGGGCGCGTTCACCGTGGTCGGCGGCGGTGATTCGGCCGCGGCCGTGCGCGCGCTCGGGCTGCCGGAGGACGGTTTCTCGCACATCTCCACCGGCGGCGGCGCGTCGCTGGAATACCTGGAGGGCAAGGAACTCCCCGGCATCGCGGTGTTGGAGGGCTGAGCATGGCACGCAAACCGCTCATCGCGGGCAACTGGAAGATGAACCTCAATCACCTCGAGGCCATCGCCCTGGTGCAGAAGATCGCGTTCGCGCTGCCGGAGAAATACTTCGACAAGGTCGACGTGGCGGTGATCCCGCCGTTCACCGACCTGCGCAGCGTGCAGACGCTGGTCGAAGGGGACAAGCTCCTGCTCACCTACGGCGGTCAGGACGTCTCCGTGCACGAGGCGGGCGCCTACACCGGTGAGATCAGCGCGAGCATGCTCGCCAAGCTGGGCTGCACCTTCGTCGTGGTGGGGCACTCCGAACGGCGGCAGTACCACAACGAGGACGACGCCACCGTGCTGGCCAAGGCCAAGCAGGCGTTGAAGCACGGCATCACGCCGATCGTCTGCATCGGTGAGGGCCTGAACATCCGCGATGCCCGAACGCATGTCGAGTACAACCTCGAGCAGCTGCGCGGATCGCTGAAAGGCCTTACGGCGGAGCAGATCTCGAAGATCGTCATCGCCTACGAGCCGGTGTGGGCGATCGGCACCGGCAAGGTGGCCACCCCCGCCGACGCGCAAGAGGTCTGTGGCGCGATCCGCGGGGAGCTGGAGAAGCTCGCCTCGCCGGAGGTGGCTTCGGGGGTCCGCGTGCTCTACGGCGGGTCGGTGAACGCCAAGAACGTCGGAGAACTGGTCGCCCAGACCGATATCGACGGCGCACTGGTCGGCGGCGCTTCGCTCAAGGGTGACGAATTCGCCACCCTCTCCGCGATCGCCGCGGGCGGCCCGCTGCCCTGACCTGGGCATCAGCGCGACAGCCCGGTATCGCTTCCCGCGATACCGGGCTGTGTCGTTTCGCCGACAGTGATCACGGGTGCTCGGCGGCCGGTGCTCGTGCGATGATGGCCGAGCTCGATTCCGTGGCTCGACAAGGACTTTCGTGACTCTTCGCAAGCTGTACACCGCACTTCCGGTCGCGCTGGTCGCGCTGGCCACACTCGTCGGCTGTTCCGACGATTCGTCGCACGATCACGATCACGATCACGCCCATCCCGGCGTGACATCCACCACCACCACCACCGCGGCGGTGCGACCGGAGCAGCAGGACGCGGGACACCGCAGGCTCAATCAGCTGGTGGGGGAGTGGAAGGGCGAGAAGTCGACCTTCGTCGCGGGCGGCACGGCGGACAACCCGATCAAGCGGGAGATCGTCTCGCGCTGGGAGTGGATCGCCGAGACCGGCAACAACTTCCTGCGCGAGGAAGCCGAGGACATCCAGGGAAGCGCCGCCTACTACCGGCTCGGACTGCTCGGATTCTCGCCGACCGACAACCGCTACGAGTGGTCGACCGTCGACAGCATCACGCCGATGACGATGAGCTACAAGGGCGCCAAGGGAAGCGGCGGCGACGCCGAAATCGTCATGGCCGGTGAATTCACCGATCCCGGCGTCCTCGGCGAGCAGTTCATCGGCAAGACGATCGCGATGCGAACCGTGATTCGGCTGGAGTCGGCCGACCGGGTGGTCATGGAAATCTCCTTCACGCCGCCCGGAGAAGCCGAGCGAGTCGCCGATCGCGTCGTGCTCACCCGGCGGAAGTAGTCCGCGCGCTCACTGCGCGTGCAGGACCAGGCCCGCGCCGTTGTCGTTGCGCAGGGTCAGCGTGCCGGCGTCCACCGTGGCGTTCGTCCCGCCGTCCAGAGCGTTCAGGACGGCTTGCTCGACCTCCATCACCTCCGGGGAGCACATCATCTTCGTGGTGGCGATCCGGAAAGTGATCTGCGCACCCGACACCTCGGCGCTGCCGGTCATCTGGTTGCACCCGGCGGCGCCGGAGACGCTGCCGTCCTCGGCGATGGTGAGCGTCGGCCGCGCTTCGTCGAGGGCGCGCGAGCGGACCT
Source organism: Nocardia sp. CY15 (assembly GCF_009829295.1). Lineage (NCBI taxonomy): Bacteria > Bacillati > Actinomycetota > Actinomycetes > Mycobacteriales > Nocardiaceae > Nocardia > Nocardia sp. CY15. The sequence continues at coordinate 160,386 of NZ_VUOT01000015.1, read as the reverse complement.
GGCTGTTGTCGGTGATGAGCGAGGTGACCCGCCAGGACGTGCCCTTGACGGGCTTGTCCGGCTGAGCGACCTTCTTGTCGAGCAAGGTCACCGTGCGGTCGGCACTGTGCAGGGTCAGGCGCGAGTCGTCGAGCCGCCAGCTGGGCTGAGAGTTCAGCAGGCCGCTGAGCCACTCGTCGGCGCCTCGCCGGTCGTCCTCGCAGGCCATCAGCGTGGTGGCCAGGCCGGAGACGTGCAGAACGTGATCGTCGAGAGTTACCGCGCCGGTGAACTTGTTGCATCCCGCGTCGGCCGCCAGCCGCCCCTCGGTGAAGCTGATCGTCAGCGGCCCGCCGCCGGGAATCGGGGCGCCTTCGACGTTGGTCGAGAGGAAGGTGCGGCCCACCGGAGTCGGCTCGTCGGCGCCGCGGTCGGGTTCCTGGCCCGAGCAGCCCGCGATCGCGCAGAGAGCGAGCAGGACGACCGGTCCCAGTCGCACGAAGTGTGCCGCCATGCGGCGATGCTACCGGCGATTCGTCCGCTGACCTGGATTACGCCGGTCGCGACGGCCTGGCGAGGAGCCCCGAGAAGGATCTTCGCGGCGGGAAACCGAAACTCATGGGATGACTCGTCCGGTGTCGTATTAGTATCTGTGCGTGCACCGATGCTTCCCCATCACCCCGCCGCCCGCCTCCTGAGCGAGGTGTAGATATCCAGCGCGCCACCGTGCGGTGAGCGCGCTCTTTCGGCATCGCTGTGCACCTCGCGTCCGCGACCTCTATCCCTTTTCGTCGCAGGAGCGCGATCTTTCATGTCCTCATCTGTCTCCACGCCCGCCCGTTCCGGGCTGGTCTACCTCGTCGGCGCCGGAATTCTCTGGGGCACCGGCGGTCTGCTCGGCACGTTGTTGCACCGGGCCACCGGTTTGGCGCCCGTCTCCGTGGCCACCTGCCGGCTCGCCGTCGGCGGGCTGCTGCTGATGATCCTGCTCGCGGGCACACGGCGGCCATGGCCGCGAAATGCGACGGCGTGGCGGCGGATCGGCGCCGTCGCCGTGCTCGCGGCGACCTTCCAGGCCGCCTATTTCGGCGCCGTCGCGGCCTCGTCGGTCAGCCTCGCCACGCTGATCACCATCGGTACGTCGCCGGTGGTCGTCGCGGTGGTGGAGCACGTCACCGGAAGGCGGGCGGTGGACCGCCGCCGTGCGGCGACGATCGGCATCGCCCTGTGCGGGCTGGCATTGCTGGTCGGGGTGCCGACCGGAAACACAGGGACGGCCGGGTTGCTGGTCGGCGCGGCCCTCGCTGCGGTGGCCGCGACGGCGTTCGCGACCGTCACCGTGATCAACGCCGTGCCGGTTCCCGGGCTCGACGCGACGACCACCATCGCCCTCGGATTCACCGGTGGAGCGTTGCTGCTCGCACCCCTCGCGGCAACGAGCGGGCTGGGATTCGACCCGACGCCGGGCAGCGTCGCGCTGGTTGTTCTGCTGGGCCTGGCGCCGACCGCGGTCGCCTACACGTTGTACTTCCGCGGACTGTCGGATTCCGGCCCGGGAATTGCCGCGGTGCTGGCTCTGCTCGAACCGCTTACGGGAGCGACGCTTGCGGCAGTCGTCCTGGGAGAACGTCTCACCGCGCCCGGGGTGGCGGGGGCGGCACTGCTCATCGTGGCACTGCTGCTCACCGCCACACCCGCGCGTCCGGCGGTCCAGGGGCCGGACTCGGCGGCGGAGCGGCGCCACGCCCGCGACTAAGCTTCGGCGCGTGACCACTGCCGCGACGAGCCCGGGTTCCACCTGGGCGCCGCTGCGTTCGCCGGTGTACCGGGCGCTGTGGGTGGCGCAATTGGTGTCGAATCTCGGTACCTGGATGCAGACCGTCGGCGCGCAGTGGATGATGGTCGACCTGCCCAACGCGGCGGCGCTGGTGTCGTTCGTGCAGACCGCCATCACACTTCCGGTGATGCTGCTGGCCATCCCGTCCGGCGTGATCGCCGATCTGGTGGACCGGCGCAGGCTGCTGCTCGGCGCGCAAACCACGATGGCGCTGCTCGCCACGGTCCTCGCTGTGTCCACGGCGACCGGGCACACCACCCCCGCCGTGCTGCTGACCTTGTTGTTCCTGCTCGGCTGCGGTCAGGCGCTGACCGCGCCGGCCTGGCAGGCGATCCAGCCGGAACTGGTTTCGCGCGAGCAGATCCCGGCGGCGTCCGCGCTGGGCAGCATGAACATCAACCTCGGAAGGGCGGTGGGGCCCGCGCTGGCCGGTGCGCTGGTCTCGCTGTCCGGGCCGACGCTGGTGTTCGCGCTGAACGCGATGTCGTTCGCCGGGATCGTCGCGGTACTGACGGTCTGGCGCAGGCCGTCGGCCGACCGGCGCTTGCCCACGGAACGTCCGATGGCGGCATTGCAGGCGGGTACCCGGTTCATCCGGGCGGCGCCCGCGATCCGCCGGGTGCTGCTGCGCTCGATCCTGTTCATCGCGCCCGCCAGCGCGGGGTGGGCGCTGCTGCCGGTGATCGCTCGCGACCGGCTGGGGTTGTCGTCGTCCGGGTACGGCCTGATGCTCGGCGCCCTGGGCGTCGGCGCGGTGCTCGGCGCCGCGGCGCTGTCCCGGTTGCGGGCGTGGCTGACCCCGACACAGCGGCTCACCATCGCCGCGACCCTGTTCGGGGTGGCGACGGCGGGTACGGCACTGCTGCGCGTCGTTCCGGTGGTGCTGGTGCTGCTGGTGTTCGCGGGATTGGCCTGGCTGCTGGCGATGTCCACGATGAACGCGACCATGCAGCTGCTGCTGCCCGCCTGGGTGCGGGCGCGCGGGCTGTCGGTCTATCTGCTGGTGTTCATGGGCGGCCAGGCGATCGGCTCGCTGGTCTGGGGTCTGGTCGCCGACTCGATCGGCTCGGTGCAGGCGCTGTTGTGGGCCGCGTCGCTGCTGGCGCTCTGCGCGGTCAGCACCGTGTGGCTGCCCATCCGGAACGACCCCGAGATGCTCGACTTGACTCCCTCGGCGTTCTGGCCGGAACCTCAGCTGGCGGTCGAGCCCGATCCCGACGACGGTCCCGTACTGGTCCTGCGCAGCTACGACGTGCCGCCGGAGAGCGTGGAGGAATTCCTCGCCGCCATGGCCTTCGTCGGCCGGTCCCGGCAGCGCACCGGTGCGATGGAGTGGCGTCTCTATCGCGATGTCGGGGTGATCGACCGCTACGTGGAGGCGTTCGTGGTGCGGTCCTGGGCCGAGCACATGCACCAGCACCAGGTCCGGCTCACCGCCCAGGACCAGGTGCGAGAAGAGGCCGTCGCGAAGTTCGGCACCGCAGAGGGGGAGCAGGTCACCCACCTCGTCGCGGTCGACCGGCGCTAGGTCGGCACCCGGCGGCGCGGGCCCCGAGTGCCTGATTCGGTGCGATCGCACCGACCGCCTAGACTGTCCGGCATGCGGATGTTCCTGGATATCCTCCTGATCATCACCAGCGTGCTGCTGGTGCTGCTGGTGCTGCTGCACCGCGCCAAGGGTGGAGGTCTGTCCAGCCTGTTCGGCGGCGGTGTGCAGTCCAGCCTGTCCGGGTCCACCGTCGTGGAGAAGAACCTCGACCGCGTCACCATCTTCACCGGCGTCATCTGGCTGATCGCCATCCTCGGCATCGGCCTGGAGATCAAGTTCGCCTGATTCCGGCGGCCGCCGTCAGCACCGCCACGTCGAGCGCGAGTTCGGCCAGGACGACGGCGGGACAACTCGACCGAGTCGGCGCATAGCGCCGCGCCCTCACCCCCTGGCGAATGGTGGGTCGGCTGCCGCGCGCGGAAGGTTCGCTTCGTCTTGCGCGTGTTGCCCTCGGGGCAGGGTCGGCCGACGCGCGCGCGTACCGCTCGCGCCGTACCGGGTGGCGCAAGCGGTGGCCGCACATCGAGGCGCGCCTCGGAACCCGAGCGCGCCTCCACCGGAATCAGTCGACGCGCGGAACGCGACCGTCGACGTCGGTGAACCCGTAATACTCGGCGAGATCCGCTACCGGCCAGGGCAATCCCGTGCGGGAGCGACGGCCCGCGTCGGTGGCGAGCGCGACGACGGCGCGGCCGGTGAAGCGCGGCGTCTGCGCGTCACCGAGGTCGAAGGTGCCCTCACCGGGCAACGTGACCAGACGCCTGCCGGTGGCGTCGGCCGGAACCAATTGCAGCAGTTCGGTGTCGACGATGCCGGGCCAGAGCGAGACCACGGTCACTTCCGTGCCCGCGAGGTTGTGCGCCATGTCGGCGGTGAGCCGGTCCAGAGCGGATTTCGCGACGCCGTACACCGCGTTGTGCATGTATCGGCGTGCCCCTGGCGAGGAGATGTTGACGATCAACCCGCCCGACTCGATCAACAGCGGCGCCGCGAAAACGCTCGCCACGTAATGCGATCGGACCCCCACGTCGAACGACTCATCCCATGCCGCCGGCGGCACCTCCCAGAACGGCTTGCCCAGCCAGCGGGCCGCGGCGGGGGAGTTGTAGACGTTGTTCACCAGGACGTCCAACCTGCCGTGCTCGTCACGGATCAGCTCGAACAGCCGCTGCACCGCGTCGTCGTCGCGGTGATCGCACACGAACGGGATGCCGACTCCGCCCGCGGCATCGATTTCCGAGGCAGTGGCGTGTACGGTGCCGGGTAGCCGTCCCTGTGTCGCCGAGCGTCCGGTGACGAGCACCGTGGCGCCCGCCGCACCCAGTTCCAGCGCGATCCCCTTGCCGATGCCGCGGCTGGCGCCGGTGACCACCGCGACCTTGCCTTCGAGCCTTTCCGGTATTCCGTTCACGGAATCGGAACATTACCGTGAAGCGATAACGTGTTCTAGGTTTTGGAGGTCCGAGTGGAGCTGACTCATCGGTTCGTGACGACCGACGGTATCCGTATGCACGTCGCCGAGCAGGGCGAGGGGCAGCCGGTGGTCTTCTGTCACGGGTTTCCGCACACCTGGTACATCTGGCACCGGCAGCTTCCCGCGATCGCCGCGGCCGGCTACCGCGCCCTGGCGCCGGACCTGCGCGGCTACGGGCGGACCGACGTCCCTGCCGACCTCGAGGCCTACACCAATCGCGCGGTGTGCGGCGACCTGCTCGCGCTGCTCGATGACATCGGCGCCGAACGGGCGGTGTTCGTCGGCCTGGATTTCGGCGCGGCGCTGGTGTGGGAACTGGCGTTGCGCGCGCCGGAGCGGGTGCGCGGCGTCATCGTCCTGAACAATCCGTTCGCGCCACGTCCGCCGCGTGCTCCGTCACAGCTGTGGGCGAAGGCCGCGGCGCGGCACTTCTTGCACCTGCACTACTTCCAAACTCCGGGCGTAGCCGACGCGGAACTCGGCGCGCGGCCCCGGGATTTCCTGGCCCGCGTGTACTACGCGCTCAGCGCCGACTATCACTACCTGGACACCTGGCGTTTCCCGGCCGAGGGCACCGGCTACCTCGACGTGCTGCCGGAGGCGCCCGCACTGCCCTGGCAGTGGCTCGGCACGAACGAGTTGGACGTACTGGCAGCGGATTTCGAGCGCACCGGGTTCACCGGCGGATTGAACTGGTATCGCAGCCTGGACCGCAACTGGGAGCTCACCGCCGAGTACGCGGACGCGAAAGTCACTGTGCCCGCGTATTTCCTGTACGGCGACCGCGACCCGGACATGGAAGGCTTCAGCGGACGTGACCCGCTGGCCACCCTGCGCGAGCACGTCGTCGATCTGCGCGCGGTGACCGAGATCGCCGGAGCGGGCCACCTCGTCCAGCTGGAGCGAACCGAGCAGGTGAACGCGCTGCTCACCGCTCATCTCGGCCACCTTGCCGCGCATCCCGCCGAGCTCCCGGCCTGAAGCGAATCGCCTTCGGTCCCAGTGGCGTTCGTTGTCGGTGGGCACCGCTAATGTTCGGTGAATGAGTTATAGCCTGAGCATCTACGTCGTCGAACTGGACAGGGTCAAGGGCGCCATCGGGTCCGGGGACGAGAAGCTCCGGCGCATGATCGGCGGCCGGTTCAAAGCCCAGCTGACCCACGACGACGACTGGTTCGCCGACGAGATCGCCGGCGGCGCGCCCACCCGCTACGAGGCCGTGCGCGCCGTCATCGACGGCGGCCCGTTCGACCCGGCCTACGGTTTCCAGTACGGCTACGCCTACCAGACGATCTGCCAGTTCTACGGCCGCTTCGCCGACAACCGCTATTTCTCGGCGTTCCGTGGTCGCTGGCTCGACCACATCGACGACGGGCTCGCCACGCTCGGCATCAAAGCGGTCAGCGTCCGCGCGTTCATGTACCACTCGCTGCCGCCTTCGCTGCCGCAACCGGACGAACTGCCCGGCTACGGCGAATGGACGCCCGAGCAGTGCGCGGAGGCGCTCGTGCAGTGGGAATCGACCACGCCACCGCAACGCGAAGAGGTCGATCACGAGGTCCTCGCCGCCATCGAGTCCTGCATCGAGTGGATCCGGGAGGCGCAGGCGCGCCCCGGCTGGGGGATCGCCGGGTTCTTCTACTGAGCCGCCGGGTCAGCGCATGCCGCCATGGCTTCAACTCATGCGTTGCGCATGCCGGGGGAACTGCCTGGCGGATCGAGTTCGTCCAGCGGCGTCGAGCGCACTCCGGGAGGCCGCTCGGCTCGCGATCGGGTGCAGTCCCGCGGAAGGCGCGAGGCCTAGCGGTATTCCTCGGCCAGCTTCGGGTAGTCCGACCACCGCGGCAGCGGCTCGAAGTCGAGATAGGCGGTGAGACGGTCGAGCAGGTACTGCCAGCGGGGGCCGATCGCCCCGGCATCGGCGGGGCAGACGTGGCGGCGGGTCAGTTCGACGGTGGTGACCACGCCGACCTGGCTCATCCGGACTTCGAGCAGACAGCCGTCGATGTGCACGACCAGTTCGTGCGGCGCTTGACAGTGGTCGACCCGCACCGCGACCGGGCCGGGAACAGGACCGTCGAACAAGTCGATGGTGAGGTTCCCGTTGCCGCCGGAGACGGCGCCGAGCCAGCGCGCGAGCTGGCCGCGTTCGGTGGCCGCCGACCAAACGTCGAGCACAGGCTTGTGGAAGGAACGCAGGTAATGCAAGAGCACCAGGTCCCCGTCGGCCGTGTGCTCGTGCTCCGGTCGCACCTCGCCGAGCATGGACATCGTGGTCATCGCCATGTCCTTTCCGCTGCTGGTCACCGTCACCCTGACTGTATGTCCACTATTCCCCGGCCGAATCGAATTCCCGCGAAGGCCGGGCCTCGGCGCGGCGCGGTTGCGCGACGGTCGCTCCGCTCAGCAGCCGCAGGGCCGCGGCCTCGATCCGGTCCTCGTCGAGCAGCACCGTCGCGGCGGCCGGACCCAGCGGCACGAAACTGTCCTCGCTGGTGACGCGCGCGAGAAGCCCGGTGAAACCGGCGTCGATCACGGCCGCGCACACAGCCTCCGACACGCCACCACTGCGACGGGTCTCGTCCACGACGAGGACCCGGCCGGTCGCGCGCGCGTGCCGCAGCAGATCACTCACCGGTAGCGGAGTCAGCCAGCGCAGATCGAGCACACGCGCGTGGACGCCGTGCCGGGCCAGGCGGCGCGCCGCCCGCAGGCTCATCGGCACACCGTTGGCGAAGGTGACCAGGGTCACGTCGGTCCCGTCGCCGTAGACGCGCGCGCGGCCGATCTCGACGTGATCGGACGTCGACGGGTGCGCCAGCCAGCCGTCGTCTCCTGGATGGTGCAGGTCGCGGGTGTGATAGAGCGCGATGGGCTCGAGGAACAGACACACCCTGCCATCCACTCGGGCAGCCGACACACAGGTGCGCAGCATCGCCGCGGCGTCGTCGGCGCGAGCGGGTGAGGCGAGCACGATACCGGGGATGTCGCGCAGCGCGGCCACCGAGTTGTCGTTGTGGAAATGACCGCCGAAGCCCTTCTGGTAGGCGTATCCGGCGATCCGCACCACCATCGGGTTCCGATAGCGGCCGTCGGAGAAGAACGACAGCGTGGCCGCTTCGCCGCGGATCTGATCCGCCGCGTTGTGCAGATAGGCGAGGTACTGGATCTCCGGGATCGGCACGAATCCGGCCAGCGCCGCGCCCAGCGCGGTGCCGAGGACGCTCTGCTCGTCCAGCAGGGTGTCGAACACGCGGCGCGCGCCGAAGGTCTTCTGCAACCCCTTCGTCACGCCGTACACACCCCCTTTGCGGCCGACGTCCTCCCCGAAGACGAGCACGTCGCGATCACGCGCGAGCAGACCGGCGAGGGTGTCGTTGACCGCTTGGGCGAAGGTCATCGGACCGCCTTGTGTGACAGCGCCGTTCGCGCTCACAGGACGAATGGCCGCCGGGCCCGGATGACCCGTGTCCGCGCGTTTGGTCTCGTCGATCGGAAGCGGGCCGGTTCTGAGCGCGTCGGCGCGCACGAGGGCGGGACGGGATGCAGCGATCGGTGCGATCACCGCCGCCGCGGAAGCGAGTTTCGGTTCCGCGGCGACGAGTTCGGCTGTCGTGGCGACGCGGCGGCCCGACTCGGTGTAAAGATGGAGCACGTCGGCGGGTGTGGCGACACCGGACTCGACCAGCAACCGTGCGGTCGCCAGGACCGGATCGCGGGCGAGGTCGGCGGCGATATCGGCCGGGCGGCGGTAGGCGGTTTCGACGTCGGATCCCGCGTGCGCGAGCAGTCGCACGGTCCGCAGGTGCAGGAACGCGGGCGCGCGGTTGTCCCTTACCCACCGCACGGCGGCATTCGCGCTGGTCAGCGCATCGAGGGCAGCGCAGCCGTCCGCATCGAAGTACGCCAGGCCCGGCCGGTGGCCGTAGGCCTGCTCGATCCAGTCCGGCGGCGTGGGAACACTGATGCCGATGCCGTTGTCCTCGCAGACGAACAGGACCGGCACCGCGATCCCCTGGTGGGCGGTGTGAATCGCGGCATTGATGGCCCCGGCCGCGGTGGAATGGTTGGCCGACGCGTCACCGAAACTGCATATCACCACGGCATCGCAGGGCCATGGGCTCGCGACGCCGAGCCGTGCCGCGCGATCGATCGCGAACGCCAACCCGACCGCGCGCGGAAGGTGGGAGGCGATGGTCGACGTCTGCGGGATGATGTTCGCGGCAGCACTGCCGAGCACCTTGTGCCGTCCACCCGAGATCGGGTCCGCCGCCGCGGCGACCACGCCGAGCAGGACATCCCGGATCGGGTCGAGCCCGGGAACGCGCCGGGCGCGGTGCACGAAGAACGCGCCCGACCGGTAGTGCAGCAGAGCGGGATCGGTGGTCCGCGAGGCCGCCGCCAGCGCGGCATTGCCCTCGTGACCGGACGATCCGATGCTGTAGTAACCGCGCCGGGCGCTGCCGAGGCGGCGCGCCGCGAGATCGAGGTGCCTGCTCGTCGCCTGTGCTTCGAACAGTCGCAGGCACGCCGTGCCGGTGACCGCGCACCCGGGAGCGATCGGCTGATCCGCCGGATGGCCCGGTCGCGGGACGAGTGCGGCGACGGCGGTGCGGAACCGCTCGTCCAGATCCACTGCCTGCTCGGTCACCGACCGATCATCTCGTAGATTCCGCCACCAGGTGGCATTATCTCTCGGCGTTTTTCCGGTAGCGGCAGAGAGAAGCAAGCATATTTACGAGGAATCGGGACCGACTCACGTACGAGCCGATCCCGATCGGCGTCACCGGAACGCTCAGCGCACCGCGGACGCGGCCTCCTGATCCAGCAGCCAGGTGGTGGAGTCGATACCCGTCGCACCGGCGGCGGGCACGTCCACCGGGTCCGCGCCGCCGATGGCCGCGGCGACCGCCTCGGCTTTGGCCGCGCCGCCGACCACCAGCACGACGTGCCGGGTGCGGCGGACGGCGGGCAGGGTGAGGGTCACCCGCACCGGCGGCGGCTTCGGCGAGTTCGTGACGGCCACGACGAGCTCGTGCTCTTCACGCACCGCGTCGGTGTGCGGGAACAGCGAGTTGACGTGGCCCTCGCCGCCCATGCCGAGCAGGTGCAGATCGAAGGCACCGTGGTCGGTGAGGTAGGCGTGCACCGTCGCGGAGTACTCGGCGGCGGCTTCCACCGGGTCGGGGTACTCGCCGTCGGAGGCGGCCACCGGATGCACCCGTGCCGGGTCGACCGGCACGTGGTCGAGCAGCGCCTGTCTTGCTTGCAGGTGGTTGCGCTCCGCGTCGTGCGCGGGCACGAAACGCTCGTCGCCCCAGAACACGTCGAGCCGGGACCAGTCGATGTCGCCGGGCGACTTGCGTACCTGCTCGAGCAGGGCGATGCCGGTTCCGCCGCCGGTCAGCACCACCGACGCGGAACCGCGCTCGGCCTGGGCCGCGACGACGACCGAGACGAAGCGGGCCGCCGCGGCGGCGACCAGCGATTCGGTGTCCAGATGCACCTCGACGGTGTCGCTGGGGAACGGCGAATCGGTGTGCTCACTCATAGATCACCTTCTCGATCCCGGCCAGCGCCTCCGCGTAGATCTCGTCGGCGTCCAGCCTGCGTAGGTCTTCGGCGAGGCAGTCACGGGTCTCCCTGCGCGCCAGCGCGATCCGTTGCACCGGCTCGCCGGTGCGGGTCAACGTGGCGGTGCGGCCGGTCTGCGGTCGTTCGATCGCGATGGAGACGGTGGGGCGGTGCAGTTCCACCCGCAGCGGGCCGGTGCGGCGGCGAACGGGACAGTCGAGCCGGGCGGCCAGCCAGCCGGCCAGGATGTCCAGGGCGGGCTCGTCGCGCAGCCCGGAGACCGTGACGGCATCCACCGCCTCGAAGGGCGGCTCGTCCATGGCCGCCGCGAGCAACGCACGCCAGTACGTGATCCGGCTCCAGGCCAGATCGGTGTCACCGCTGGCGTAGGAATGCAGCCGCTTCTTGATCGCCGCCTGGGGATCGGGCGCGAACGTGGCATCGGTGATGCGGCGGCCCGCCAAGCGCCCCACCGAATCCTTGGACGGGAACTCCGGGGCTCCGCGCGGCCACCACGCCACCACCGGAGTATCCGGCAAGAGGAACGGGGTGACGACGCTGCTCTCGTGGCTGACCAGTGCGCCTTGCAGCCTCAGCACGATCACCTCGGCGGCCCCCGCGTCGCCGCCCACCCGGATCTGGGCGTCCAGCCGAGTGGCAGCCTCCCGGTCGCCACGCGCCAGCACCACCACGCGACAGGGGTGCTCGCGGCTGGCTTCGTTCGCCGCGTCGATCGCCTGCTCGGCCTCGGAGCTGTCCAGCGTGCACACCACCAGCGTGAGAACGCGACCCACGGTGATCACGCCGTTGCTCTCGCGCAGCTGCACGAGGCGCTTGGTGACCTCGCTGGTCTTGGTCTCGGGCATGTCGACGATCACGGGCGCCGCCATTCCCGCCCGGTGCGGGCGATCATCTCGTCGGCCGAGGCCGGACCCCAGGTGCCCGCCTCGTACGGTTCCGGCCTGCCGTCGGCGGCCCAGTGTTCGAGCACCGGATCCAGGATGCGCCACGACAATTCGACCTCCGCGTTCACCGGGAACAGCGACGGCACCCCGAGCAGCACGTCGAGGATCAGGCGTTCGTAAGCCTCGGGGGAGGACTCGGTGAACGCCTCGCCGTAGGTGAAGTCCATGTTGACGTCGCGCACTTCCATGCCGGAGCCCGGCACCTTGGAGCCGAACCGGGTGGTGATGCCCTCGTCCGGCTGCACGCGGATGACCAGCGCGTTCTGGCCCAGTTCCTCGGTCATGGTCTGGTCGAACGGCAGGTGCGGCGCTCGTTTGAAGACCACCGCGATCTCGGTCACCCTGCGGCCGAGCCGTTTTCCGGTGCGCAGGAAGAACGGCACGCCCGCCCAGCGGCGGGTGTCGATCTCCAGGCTGATCGCGGCGTAGGTCTCGGTTCTCGAGTTCGGGTCGAAACCCTCCTCCTGCAGCAGGCCTGCCACATGCTCGCTGCCCTGCCAGCCCTCGGTGTACTGTCCGCGCGCGGTGGTCTCGTCCAGCGGTGCGATGAGCTTGGTCGCCGAGAGCACCTTGATCTTCTCGGCCTGCAACTGCTTGGGCTCGAAGCTGATCGGCTCCTCCATGGCGGTGAGCGCCAGCAGTTGCAGCAAGTGGTTCTGGATCACGTCCCGCGCGGCGCCGATGCCGTCGTAGTAACCCGCCCGACCGCCCAGGCCGATGTCCTCGGCCATCGTGATCTGCACGTGGTCGACGAAGTTGGCGTTCCAGATCGGCTCGTAGAGCTGGTTGGCGAAACGCAACGCCAGCAGGTTCTGCACCGTCTCCTTGCCGAGGTAGTGGTCGATGCGGAAGACCTGCTCCTCGGGGAATACCCCGTTGACCAGTGCGTTGAGCTCCTGCGCGCTGTGCAGGTCGTGCCCGAACGGCTTCTCGATCACCACCCGGCGCCAGGGTTTGCGGGCCCCGTCCGGCCCGGTCGTCTGCGCCAAGCCGCGCGCGCAGAGCTGATCGAGCACGACCGGGAACATGTTCGGCGGGATCGACAAATAGAAGGCGTGATTGCCGCCGGTGCCGCGTTCCTTGTCCAGGGTGGTCAGGGTGTCGGCGAGCCGGTCGAACGCCGCGTGGTCGTCGAAGGTGCCCTGGACGAACCGGATGCCCTCCGAGAGCTGATCCCAGACCTCCTGGCGGAACGGGGTGCGCGCGTGCGCTTTCACCGCCTCCAGGACGACCGCGGCGAAGTCCTCGTCGGCGTAGTCGCGGCGCGCGAAGCCGACCAAACCGAACGCCGGGGGCAGCAGCCCCCGGTTCGCCAGGTCGTAGATGGCCGGCATCAGCTTCTTCCGGGACAGGTCACCCGTGACGCCGAAGATGACCATGCTGCACGGTCCGGCGATGCGGGGGAGCCGTTTGTCCCGTTTCTCGCGCAGCGGATTCTGCCATTCGACGGTGTCGGGCCGATCCGCGGGCGCTGCCCCGGCCATCGATCAGCCGTTCCCGGTCGACGCCGACTTCAGCTCGTCGGTCGTGGCGGCAAGCAGCTCCTCCCAGGACTTCTCGAACTTGTCCACGCCCTCGCGCTCGAGCACCGCGAACACGTCGTCGAGGTCGATGCCGACCGCGGCGAGCCGGTCGAAGACCTCCTTGGCTTCGGCTGCCTTGCCGCTGACGGCGTCGCCACGGATCACGCCGTGATCGGCGACCGCCTCGAGTGTCTTCTCCGGCAGCGTGTTCACCGTGTTCGGCGCGACCAGTTCGGTGACGTACATCGTGTCGGCGTAGTCCGGGTTCTTCACGCCGGTCGAGGCCCACAGCGGCCGCTGCCGATTCGCGCCGGACGCGGCCAGGGTCTGGTAGGTGGAGGTGTGCTTGCCGCCGTCGAACACGTCCTGGTACTCGGCGTAGGCGAGGTGGGCGTTGGCGATGCCCGCCTTGCCGCGCAGCGCTAGCGCCTCCTCGGTGCCGAGCGCCTCGAGCCGCTTGTCGATCTCGGTGTCGACGCGGGAGACGAAGAACGAAGCGACGGAATGGATCTTGGCCGGGTCGTGGCCCGCGACCTTGGCCTTCTTCACGCCCTCGAGGTAGGCGCCCATCACCGCGCGGTAGCGCTGCACCGAGAAGATCAGCGTGACGTTCACGCTGATGCCCTCCGCGATCACTGCGGTGATGGCGGGCAGGCCCTCTTCGGTGGCGGGGATCTTGATGAACAGGTTGGGCCGGTCGACGATCTTCCACAGTTCGACCGCCTGGGCGACGGTCCGGTCGGTGTCGAACGCCAGGCGCGGGTCGACCTCGATGGACACCCGGCCGTCCACGCCATTGGTGGCCTCGAAGACCGGAGCGAACACGTCGCAGGCCGCGCGGACGTCGTCGGTGGTGATGGTGCGGATCGCGGCGTCGGCGTCGGCGCCTTGCGCGGCAAGCTCTTTCAGCTGGCCGTCGTAGGCGTGGCCCTGGCTGAGCGCACCCTGGAAGATTGTCGGGTTGGTGGTGACCCCGACGACGGACCGGGTCTCGATCAGCTCGGCCAGGTTGCCGGACCGGATCCGGTCCCTGGACAGATCGTCGAGCCAGGCGGACACTCCCGCCGCCGACAAGGCGGCGAGGTTCTCGTTCTGAGCCATGAGCGCTTATCCCTTCACGTTCTCGAGCGTGCGCTGCGCGGCGGCAACGACGGCTTCCGGAGTGAAGCCGAATTCGCGGAACAGGGTCTTGTAGTCGGCGGAGGCGCCGAAGTGCTCGATCGACACGATCTCGCCCGCGTCACCGGCGAACCGGTGCCACGGCATCGCGATACCGGCTTCGACGACGACGCGCGCGGCGACCGCGGGCGGGAGCACTTCGTCCCGGTAAGCCTTGTCCTGTGCGTCGAACCACTCCACACACGGCATCGACACCACGCGGGTGGCGATGCCCTGCTCTTCCAGCGTAGTGCGGGCGGCGACCGCCAGCTGGAGCTCCGACCCGGTGGCGATCAGGATCACCTGCGGGGTGCCGGTGGACGCGTCGGCCAGGATGTAGCCGCCCTTCGACACGCCCTCGTAGCTGGTGCCTTCCACGATCGGCAGATCCTGGCGGGTCAGCGCCAGCGCGGACGGGCCGTCCTGGTGCGGCGGCTCGGAAACCGAGAAGTGCGAGCTGTGCTCGGCGCTGTCGCGCTCCAGAATGGTGCGCCAGGCGTAGGTCGTCTCGTTGGCGTCACCCGGGCGGACCACGTTCAGGCCGGGGATGGCGCGCAGCGCGGCGAGGTGCTCGATCGGCTGGTGCGTCGGACCGTCCTCACCGAGGCCGATGGAGTCGTGGGTCCACACGTAGACCGCGGGCACCCGCATCAGCGCGGCCAGTCGGACGGCGGGACGCATGTAGTCGCTGAACACCAGGAAGGTGCCGCCGTACGGACGGGTCGGACCGTGCAGCGCGATGCCGTTGAGGATCGCGCCCATGGCGTGTTCGCGGACGCCGAAGTGCAGGGTGCGGCCGTACGGGTTGGCCTTCCACATGCCGGTGGAGATCGACTCCGGCCCGAAGCTGGGCTGGTCGGGCATGGTGGTGTTGTTGGATTCGGCCAGGTCGGCCGAACCGCCCCACAGCTCGGGCAGCACCGGCGCCAGCGCCGCGAGCACCTTGCCGGACGCCTTGCGGGTGGCCATGCCCTTCGGATCGGGTTCGTAGCTGGGCAGATTCGAGGTCCAGTTCTCCGGCAGCCGTCGCGCGAAGAGGCGGTCGAACAGGGCCTTGTTCTCCGGGTTGGCCTCGGCCCACGTGTCGAAGGACTGCTGCCATTGCGCATGGGCCTGCTTGCCGCGCTCGACGGCCTTGCGGGTGTGCTCGATGACGGCGGGATCCACGTCGAAGCTCTTGTCCGGATCGAAGCCCAGGATCTTCTTGGTGGCGGCCACCTCGTCGCCGCCCAGCGCCGCGCCGTGGGCGGAACCGGTGTTCATCTTGCTGGGGGCCGGGTAGCCGATGATGGTGCGCAGCACGATGATCGAGGGCTTGCCGGTCTCGGCCTTGGCGGCGGCCAGCGCGTTTTCGATCGCGACGACGTCCTCGCCGCCTTCCACGATCTGCACGTGCCAGCCGTAGGCCTCGTAACGTTTGGCGACGTCCTCGGTGAAGGCGATGGTGGTGTCGTCCTCGATGGAGATCTTGTTGTCGTCGTAGATCACGACGAGGTTGCCCAGCTCCTGGGTGCCCGCCAGCGAGGACGCCTCGGAGGTGACGCCCTCCTCCAGGTCACCGTCGGAGGCGATGACGTAGATGAAGTGGTCGAACGGGCTGGTGCCGGGTGCGGCGTCGGGATCGAACAGGCCGCGCTCGCGCCGCGCCGCCATCGCCATGCCGACCGACGCGGCCAGACCCTGGCCGAGCGGGCCGGTGGTGATCTCGACGCCGTCGGTGTGCCGGAACTCGGGGTGGCCCGGGGTGAGCGAGCCCCACTTGCGCAGATTCTTCAGGTCGTCGAGTTCCAGGCCGAAGCCCGCCAGGTACAGCTGGATGTACTGGGTGAGGCTGGAGTGCCCGGCCGACAGCACGAACCGGTCCCGGCCGACCCAGCTCGGATCGCTGGGGTCGATGCGCATGGTGCGCTGGTAGAGCGTGTATGCCAGCGGCGCCAGGCTCATCGCGGTACCGGGATGGCCGTTGCCTGCGTTCTGCACCGCCTCGGCGGCCAGGACCCGGATGGTGTCGACGGCCTTGGTGTCCAGATCCGTCCAGTCGTCCGGGTGGTTCGGCTGAGTGAGGGCGCGGATGTCGTCTGTGATCGACACGACCGAGGTTCTCCTGACATTGGTTCGTCGACGGCGGGTGGGTTTCTGACGGCGATGATCGCGCGGCAGCTACGGCGTGCGTACCGGATATACCCAACTACCCTAGATGTGCCCGATGACCGGCACACCATTAACCCTGTGTTGGTTTCGCGGGGCCGGTTGCGCTGCGTGTTCGCAGGTGGCGTTCCGTCGGTGGCCCGAGGGTCGGCGGCGTGTTCGCGGCCTTGCACGGCCGAGGTTCCAGCGGGGCCGGATTCGCGGTTCGGTCGCACGCGCTTCGCTCCTCTCGAACGCGAGGCGCGCCGCGCACGTGCTCGAACGAGTCGCGGTCGATGGGCAAAGGTGCTGGTCAAGCGTTTGCTTCGGAGCCCTTGCGAAATGGTCGCGAAGAGTTGCCGGTGCAGGACCGTTCGGTGCGCCGAGTATTCGCCGGCCTCCCGAGCGCCCGAAAAGAAACTTCGCGCTCCGGAATGCGCTGCGTGTCGTGGGCGAGTTCGGCAGTCGGGCACCGCGAAGCGGACCGTGCCCTGGGGCCCCCGACAAGGGGGGCACCGGCGGGTCGAACGTCCCTGGCGAAGGCCGTGTCCCCGACGCGAGACGGGCAGTCGGGCGCGTCACATACGGGTCCCGTTGCGCGGGGGCGAGGGGAGGGGCGGGGGCGGCGGGGGTCTACCATCCTCTGTAGTAGTAGTCGCGCCGTACCGGTCGGATCGGGCGCCGGGGCGGACGGCAGTCCGGCACGGACACATCCGTAGCACCGGAACCAGCGCACTGCTGGTCGATGCCGGATGCGATGCACAGCGTGCGAGGAGAGACAGTGCGGATTGGGCAACAGCCGGGTGGCGATGGTGCGCACGGCTCCTCCGCGACGGCGCTGGCCGACCGGTTCACGGGTCCCGGCCTACCGTCCCGGCTGATGCGACGGACACTGGCCTACATCGCGCTGACCAAGCCCAGGGTGATCGAGCTGCTGCTCGTCGCGACGATCCCGACCATGCTGCTGGCCGACCGCGGCGTCGTCGACATCCGGCTGATCCTCGCGACCCTTTTCGGCGGTTGGATGGGCGCGGCCAGCGCGAACACGCTCAACTGCGTCGCGGACGCCGATATCGACAAGGTCATGAAGCGCACTGCCAAGCGCCCGCTGGCCCGCGAGGCGGTGCCGACCCGCAACGCCTTCGTCTTCGGTGTGGTGCTGGGCGTCGGCTCGTTCGCCTGGCTCTGGTGGCAGGCCAACCTGCTCAGCGGCCTGCTCGTCGTCGCGACGATCCTGTTCTACGTCTTCGTCTACACCTTGGGCCTCAAGCGCCGCACGTCACAGAACGTGGTGTGGGGCGGCGCGGCGGGCTGCATGCCCGCGCTGGTCGGCTGGTCGGCCGTGACCGGCGGCATCGGCTGGCCCGCCCTCGCGCTGTTCGGCGTCATCTTCTTCTGGACGCCGCCGCACACCTGGGCACTGGCCATGCGCTACAAGGAGGACTACCGCGCGGCGGGCGTGCCGATGCTCCCGGTGGTCGCCACCGAGCGGACCGTCACCAAGCAGATCGTCGTCTACACCTGGCTGACAGTGCTCACCACCCTCGCCCTGGCGCCCGCGACCGGCGTCATCTACGCGGCCGTGGCGCTGGTGGCCGGAGCGTGGTTCCTGCTCATGGCCCACCAGCTGTACGCGGGCGTGCGGCGCGGCGAATCGGTGAAGCCCCTGCGGCTGTTCCTGCAGTCGAACAACTATCTGGCCGTGGTGTTCTGCGGTCTCGCGGTGGACTCGGTGCTCGGCTGGGACACCGTCGGCAGCTTCTTCAGTTGATCGCGCCGACTGATCGCACCGACGTAGCCGTCGGGCCGCACGACCACCCGGGTGCCCTCGACCGCGGCATAGGCCGCGTGGGCGTGTCCGTCGACATCCACCACGTGCTGCCCTGACACCCGCGTTCCGGGGTGTACCACCGCATACGCGTGTGGGTCCGCCTCCGCGGGCGCGCCGAACGACAGCACCGTCGCGTGCGGGCCGCGAAACAGGTCGAACAACCGGACGTGCCGACCTCCCTCGTCTTTCACCGGCGCGTCCGGAGCCCGGTCGCCCGCGGCCAGCGGCTCGCGCACGGCCGGATCGCGGTAGCTGATGTCCAACTGCTGAGTCTCCGGTCCGCGCCGCATCGCGTCCTCGTCGCCGTCGACGAGTTTGTCCAGCAGTTCGGAACTCAGGCCGAGCACCCTGGCGGCGACCGTCCTGCGCTCGGTCTCGTAGCTGTCCAGGAGCGTGTCGTCACCGGCGAGGGCGGCGGCCAGCTTCCATCCGAGGTTGTAGGCGTCCTGGATGCCGGTGTTCATACCCTGGCCGCCGGTGGGCGGATGCGCGTGCGCGGCGTCCCCGGCGAGGAAGACCCGGCCGTCGCGGAACCTGCGCGCCAAGCGGACATTGGGCCGCCATACCGTCACCCAGGTCAGGTCGCTGAGCGTGACGACGTGGCGTCCGCAGTAGCGATCGGCGTAGGACTGCAGCAGTTCGAGACTCGGTGGCGCGTCCGCGCTCAGTGGCGCGGCGAATTGGAAGTGACGTCCGCCTGGCAGCGGAGACAGCGCGATGCCCCGCATCGGCTGGTCGGCGGCGGCGAACCAGTAGCCGAAGTCGTGGTCGAGCGCGTCGGCGCGCACATCGCCGAGCAGCATCCGGATCGACTCGTCGGTCTCGCCCTCGAACGCGATGCCCAGCGTCTTGCGCACGGTGCTCCTGCCGCCATCGGCGCCGACCAGGTACGCGGCGCGGACGGTCTCGCGGGCGCCGTCGCGCTCCAGCGTCGCCGTGACGCCGCTGTCGTCCTGGCCGAATGTAACCAGGGCTGTTCCCAGCTCCACGGGTACGCCGAATTCGGCGAGCCGTTCGCGCAGGATGGCCTCGGTGCGGGATTGGCCGAGGACCCACCCGTTGGGGTAGGGGACGGCAGGGGAGGGCTCGACCGGCTCGCTCATCCTGCGCTCGGCGACGAACGTGCCGTCGAGGTGCACGCGCATCACCGGCGCCGGCATCCCCGCAGTGTGCACCGCGTCCAGAACTCCCAGGTCGTCGAAGACTTCCAAGGTGCGCGGCTGGATGCCGTCGCCGCGGGAGCCCGCGAAGAACGTGTCCGCCTTGTCGATGATCCGAACGGGAATGTCCCGGCGGGCGAGATCGAGGGCGAGGGTGAGGCCGGTGGGTCCGGCGCCTGCGACGAGAACGAGCTGTGACACCAGTAACTCCTCATATGAATTTTGATTCACTGAATGCTGATTCAGCATCGCTCTTGATACCTTTCGTTGTCAAGGAGGTGAGCTGGTGTCGTTGAGTCGCAAGGAGAAGTCGGCCGAAACCGAGCAAGCGTTGAAGGCCGCGGCGCGGCGGTTGTTCGCCGAGCGCGGCTATCTGAACACCAAGATCACCGATATCACGGCGGCGGCGGGCCGGGCGGCCGGGTCGTTCTACAACCACTTCGCGAGCAAGGAAGAATTGCTCCAGGCATTGCTGAGCGATCTGGCCGCGGCAGGGGACGAGCGGGCGCAGGGGCCCGGCCACAACCCGGACTTCGGCGACCCGGAGGCGGTCCGCTACCACGTCGCCGGGTATTGGACTTTCGCGCGGGAGCACGCGTCCGTGCTACGCGCGGTGAACCAGGCGGCTCTGGTCAACGACGAGTTCGCGCGCATGGTCGCGCAGTTCGGCGTGCAGCAGCGCGCGGACCTCGCCGATCACGTGGCGGGTTTCGCCGACCAGGGATTGCGGCTGCCGAGCACGGTCGATGCCAGCCTCGCGATGATGTTCCTGCTCGCGCAGAGCCTGCTGGCCGCGGTAGAGGAAGGCAATGTCGAACTGACCGACGAGCAGGCCGTGGACGGGCTGACCCGCTTCATCTATCGCGGTCTCACCGGCCGCGACTACTGACCGGGCGGCGGACGACCCGTCGGATCGCCCGCCGCCGGTCACGGGAGCAGGACGATGGAACCGGTGGTCTTGCGGCCTTCCAGGTCGCGGTGGGCCTGTTCGGCGTCGGCGAGCGGGTAGGTCGCGCCGATCCGGATGTTCAGCGTGCCCTTGGCGATGGCATCGAGGATGTCGCCCGCGCGCCAGGTGAGCTCGGCGCGGTCGCGGGTGTAATGCGCCAGCGTGGGGCGGGTGACGAAAAGCGAACCGGCCGTGCTGAGTCGTTGCAGGTCGAACGGCGGCACCGGACCGCTCGCGCCACCGAACAGGGCGAGCGTGCCGCGCACGCGCAGCGCCGCCAGGCTCGCCTCGAAGGTCGCGGCGCCGACGCCGTCATAGACCGCCGCCGCGCCGACGCCGTCGGTGAGTGCGCGCACCTGGTCGGCGAGGTCGTCGCCATAGCGCAGCACCTCGGCCGCTCCTGCCGCGCTGGACAGCGTCTCCTTCTCGTCGGACGACACGGTGGTGATCACCCGCACGCCGCGCGCGGCGAGCAGTTGGGTGAGGATCAGCCCGACGCCGCCCGCGCCGGCGTGCACGAGCACCGTTTCCCCCGGCTCGGGCCGATAGATCGACTCGATGAGATAGTGCGCGGTCATACCCTGCAACAGCGCCGAGGCGGCCACTGGCGGCTCGACGCCGTCCGGCACCGCGATGGCGACGGCGGCCGCGATCGCGACCTTCTGGGCGTAGCTGCCCGGCCCGGCGGCCCAGGCGACCCGGTCGCCGACCGCGAAGTCGCTGACGTTCGCGCCGACTTCGGCGACCACGCCGGTGCCCTCCGCGCCCGGGATGTAAGGGACATCCTGGGGGTAGCGCCCAGTGCGGATGTAGGTGTCGATGAAGTTGACGCCGATCGCCTGGGTATCGACCAGCAACTGGTCCGGCCCGACCTGCGGATCAGGCGCCTCCATGTACTTCAGGACCTCGGGACCACCGTGTTCGGAAACCTGAATGGCGCGCATGAGTTTCAGTTCTACACCCGAGCGGCGGGGCCCGCTTTCTACCGGCCGGTAAACTGCCTGCCATGAGTACTGAAACCGCCACGACGCCGGTGAAGCTGTCGGGCGCCCTCGTGGAGTCCGTCAAGGGATTCGTCGCGGACCACGGCAAATCCGCCACGGCCGTGCTCCAGCCGATCGGTCGCGCGGGCGTCCGCGTCACGCTGGTCGGTTCCGACGGCGTCCTCGGCGACCGGGTCGTCTCCGACCTGGCGACCGCCAAGGCGCTGGTCGACACGATCGACGGTCTCACCGAGGCCGATGAATGGGATCGTGAACTCACCTCGATCGTCACTCCCCGCCAGGGCCACTGGGCCAAGATGGCGGGCTGGGTCGCCAAGCAGGCCCGTTTCCCCAAGGCGCGCAACGAGAAGTGATCGGTGCGTAACCGAGTGACGCCGACCGGCCGCGTCGGCGCGGTTCTGGCCGCCGTTTGCGCGGTCCTTGCCGGCGCCGCGGTTCCGGCGGCCGCGCGACCGGCGGAGATCTCGACGGTGCTGCGCGCCTGCACGCCCGGCGACTATCCGCCGTACTCGATCAGGGACGACGAGGGCGGCTATCGCGGCGTGGACGTCGATCTCGCGCGGGGGTTCGCCACACTGCTCGGCCGCCCGATCGAGTTCGTGCCCGTGACGTGGGCGACGCTGCGGACGGACTTCGCCGAGCGGAACTGCGACCTCGCGGCCGGGGGAATCTCCGACCTGCCGTCACGACGCGCGTTCGCGGACTTCTCGATCACCTACGGCACCGACGGAAAAGCGCCGATCACCCACCGTGCGAACGGCGCCGCCTACGCGACCATCGCGGAGATCAATCGTCCCGGTGTTCGCGTGATCGCCAATCGCGGTGGAACGAACGAGGAGTTCGCGCGCAAGAACTTCCCCGACGCGCAGTTGACCTTGTGGCCGGACAACCTGACGATTTTCGGCGAGATCGAACAGGGCCGCGCCGAGGTGTTCGTCACCGACTCCGTCGAGGGCCGCTACCGCGTGCGCGAGCACCCGGACCTGCAAGTGCTGCACCCCGAAGCGCCGTTCGACTCATTCGGGAAGGTGTGGCTGGTACGCAAGGACGATCCGGTCCTGGCGACCGCCCTGGACGCGTATCTGGCGACCCAGCTCGCGACCGGCGCGGTGGACCGGCTGTTCGACCAGTGGATCGGACCCGGCGCTTCCGCCCCCTGATCTTCCCTCAGCGGACCTCCCGGGATGCTTCGCGGGCGCGTTCTCAAACCCCATTGCGAACCGATCCCGCACGTACGCCATTGAGAAAATCGGTTGTCATAGCTGGTCCCAGCGAACAAGGTCTACGCCGTGAACATAGACTGGAACGCTGAGATACGTGCTCAACTCCAGACGCATTGGACGAGGCAGCTGCGCCCTCGGCTCGAGGGGCTGACTGACGAGGAGTACTTCTGGGAGCCGGTGCCTGGTATGTGGACCGTGCGCCCCGTCGACGGTCGGTTCGTCAGCGACTTCGCGGTCCCTCCGCCCGAGCCTGCGCCAGTTACCACCATCGCTTGGCGGCTGGGTCACGTGGTGTTCTTGCTGGAGGCAGGCCTGCATCGATTCGGCCACCCACCCATCGACTTCCGATCGTTCCGTTATGCCGGGACTGCGGAGGAGGCGCTGAGTCAACTCGATGACGCGTACCAGGCGTGGATCGACGGCGTCAGCGGTCTGGGCGTCGACGGGCTGGCTGAACCCGCGGGGCCTCCGAACAGCATGCTGGCCGACTGGTCGACCGCGGGAATCGTTCTGCACACACAGCGAGAGCTGCTACACCACGGAGCAGAGATTGCACTGTTGCGTGACCTGTATCGCGCTGGCATGCGACGGTGACTTCATTCCGGCGCCCACCAACACCCGGGTCTGTCCGGCCGACGTGAGGCAGAGCCGTTTTATCCAGTGTGACGATCTTGTGGTCGATCGGTTCGCTCCGCCGTTGTTTTCCCGCTTTCGTGGCTGTTGTAAGTTTTGCGGCCGGCCGACACTCGGGACCGGCCGACATGGCTCGAGAGGAGCGTGACATCGCCCCGACCAAGATTTCTCAGACACGCCTCGGGGACCCGTTTGCAATCCGGCGGGTGAATGGATCGGCGGCCGTCACGATGGTCAGCATGACGGACACGGGAGAGCATTGAACAGCGTCGATTCGGCGGACGCCCTGCCAGAAGACCTTTCCGCAAATCGGTGCTGGATGCCGGGCAGGGTCAGGTAGCAGGACACGATCCCGTGGTGCAAGGCCGGTTCGGCAGTGCGGCATGTGGCAGTTGAGGGCGTGTCGGCACGGCGTGACTGCTGTATTCGGCAACGTGTTTCGCCTTGCATCTGACGTAGGGTCAGGTTCTAACGTCGGCGACACCGGCGCAAGGTGCGTCGGTGGAAGTGAGATGAAAACGGATGGACCAGCCCGGAACCGAACGTGTATGGAAGGTCGGTGAACTCGCGGCCGAGGCCGGACTGACGGTGCGGACGCTGCATCATTACGACCGTATCGGGTTGATACATCCAGCGGAGCGGACCAGCACCGGCCACCGGCTCTACACCGCGGGCGATGTCGAGCGTCTGTACCAGGTGCTGGCCCTGCGTCAGTTGGGTTTGGGACTGGACCAGATCGGGGACCTGCTCGAGGGCGCCGTGGCGGTGTCGCAGGTGCTGTCTGCTCATCGCGACTTTCTGGCCGCGCAACTGGCCGCGACCCAGGACCTACACGCCTTGGTCGCGGCGCTGGCCGCCACGGCGGAGAGCAGGCCCGACGCATCCGCGGATCGCTTCCTCGAATTGATCAGGAGGACCGTCATGGTAGACGACACCTTCAAGGAGTATTTCACCGAGGAACAGCTGACGCAGCTCGCGCAGCGTCGGGAAAAGCTCGGTGAACAGCGCATTCAGCAAGTCGAAGCGGAATGGGGTGTGCTCATCCCCAAGGTCGACGCGGCGATCGCAGCGGGAGTGGACCCGGCCTCACCCGAGGCGCAGAAATTGGCGGCGCAGTGGATGGAGCTGTTGGAAGGGTTCCACGGTGGTGACGCGGGTCTGCGTGACAGCCTGTACCGGATGCAGGCCGGCGAGGCCGACCGGATCGAGAGCGAGTTCTGCGGACCGTCACCCGCTCAGATCGAGTTCATCACGGCCGCGAACGCGGCACGCCGATAGCGGCTTCGGCAGCCGGCGTATCGATTGAGACGGGAGCAGCTGAGGTTACGCACGGCGCCTGGTGTGCGGGAGAGTTTCTTGCGCACCAGGCGCCGTGCTCTGGATTCCGGCATGAGGATGTGGTCGGCAGGCTCCCTCAGTCCGACGAAATGCACGTCCACGACGTCGCTTTTACCGATACCAATCGTTCGGGGGCACACTGACCGACGCCCGTATTCGCCGATGGACGGCGTCGGAATTCACCAGCACAGCCATGCTTTCCGCGTCGTCTCCCGGTGTGGTGTGGGGCTGTACCCAACACCACGGCCGTCGCCGGACGAAGGCTGTGCGGCCGGAATCGCTGAGGCTTACCTGTTCAGACGACGCGAAACTCAGTGCAATCAATCGACATCGGACGTTGACCTCTCGATCCGATACGGCCCGATCAGCGGCGCGAACGGCATCTGCCCGGCTTCCGGCCGGACGCCGGGGTTCAGGGGATTCCACCCCACCTGAGAGCGACCGAGCCCGTGGTTGCCCGGTGCGGCGGGGTCGCTGATCGGTCCGACGAATTCGGCGTGAGCGTTCAGAGTTGGCCGATGAGCAGGTCACCGGCCAGGACAACGGCAGGTTGTGGCTCACGCCGTTGTGGTTGTTTGCCCAGGGCTGCCTGTTGCTGATTTCCTCTTGTCTTCGGCAAGAAGGTTGTTCGACGAGAGGGCGAAATTGAAATTCGTGGAAAAAGTCCAGCGTGCGATCCGGCTGACCGAGGAGCTGAACATGCTTCGGTACGCCGATCAGAAGGCGATCCAGGAATGCTGGAGCGAGCTCACCGGCCAGGCTGTCGAAGAGACTTTCCATCTCATCCCGCCGGTCTACTCCGATCACGGAGTCAACATCCGGATCGGCCGCAACGTCTTCGTCAACCAGGGCTGTCGATTCAATGACGTCGGTGGGATAGAGATCGGCGACGACGTGATGATCGGGCCCAGCGTCAGCCTGATCACTTCGGGTCACCCGGTCGAGCCGGCACAGCGCCGTACGGGGATAACCGCGGCGCCGATCCGGATCGAGCGCAACGTCTGGATCGGGGCCTCCGCGATGATCATGCAGGGCGTGACCGTCGGTGAGAACGCGGTTGTCGCTGCCGGAGCCGTGGTCACCCGCGACGTGCCTGCGGGAACTTTGGTGGCCGGCGTGCCGGCGACTGTACTCCGGCAGATCGCTTAGTCAGCTCGGCAACATCCGGACCTCGTACCACGAGCGGCCATCGGTGAAGTCTGACGTCATCGGCGAGCGGGCACGGCGGGCGCTTGGGTACGTCCGGCAAACCCACGCTATTGCCGGGATGAGGACGTTGTCTCGTACGTTAAAGCACGATTCGACTGGACTTGACAGGGGTTGCTCGGTCAGGGCTTTGTGGCTTCGATCAGGGTGCGGGTGGAGTGGGCGAGGAATGGGCGAGCGCTAGGTCACGACGCCGGTCTCGGTCGCGCTCGCGGTTCTCGCCCTGCTCGTCGCCCTGACGTGACTGCGGGCGCGAGCCAAAGGTAGCCCCGTCTCGACAGCGCCGCTTTGCCGCGTCCCGCCCTCGTCGGGGCAGAAAGGGCGTTCATGATGCACACGCTCGAGCTGTTCAGGGTTACCGCCGGTCAACGATCGGTCGCCAGCCGCCGCAGCGAGGCGTCCAGTTCCCGCCATAGCTCTCCCACGCGGCCGCGGCCACTCGGGGCGTGTGGGTAACGCATCAGGACGTTCACCACGATGGGCCCGGCCAGATCGGTCACTTTCCGGATGTAGTCGACGCCGACGTCACGGTCGTCGCCTGCCTCGAGTTCGAGCGCTCGAGCCGCGTGGGCGGCCGACATGAGGATGTGCCCGCCCTGGGTCGCCTTCGCCAGCGGGTGCAGGTACGCGGCCGCTCCCGCGTGACCGGCGGCGCTCGCCGCGTCGAACGCGGCGGAATGTCCTTCCTCTCGAGCTGCTTTTGCGGCCCGGTGCGCGTCCAGTGCGGTCACTCGAAGCGCCTTCGTCCGCTTGGCTCCGGCCGCGAACCTACGCGCCTCGTCGAGCACGGCCCGGGGGCGCGGGTCATCGGGACAGTCGCGCTCGAAGATCACCAGCACAGGCTCCGCGCATGCCAGCGCGAAGGTCGTGACCTCGCGTAATTCGGCCATGCTGAGTTCGATGTTCAGATGCTCGTCAGCCGCACTCATGACATTCGACAGTATCGTTGAACCGCCGGTTGGGACTTTTCGGCAACAATGGCAGGACAGTGCGGTAAAACCTTCAAAACGAGAGGAGGCTCAGCTGTCGACCGGCCCCATGTCGGAGACCGGCCTGGTGACTTCGCCGCCACTGCCGGTCTCGTACCGCACAGTGTCGGGAACGCGCACGCGTTGTCGGCACAACCGAGCGGCGTGGTGTCCAGCGGCGGTGCGAGTCAGTTCGGATGGTCGGCGCTGGTTCGGCGTGGATGCCCGAGGAGCGCTTTCCAGGCCGCCTGCCATGGGAAGTGGGGCAGACGCGCTTCCCCGGTGCCTCGCTCGTGCGGTTCACCCTCACCGATCACGATGGTTACGCCCCAATCGGACAGCTTGCGCAACCCCTCCTGAATGGCGGGAAAGCTGATCTGCGCGCGATTCGAGTAAGGCACGCCCACGATCGGCAAACCCTTGCCGAGCCCTTCGACCAGCAGGCCGAGCAGAAGCGTATCGGATATGCCCGCAGCCCATTTCGCGATCGAGTTGCCGGTGAGCGGAGCGGCGATGATGCCGTCGGCGGGCGGCAGCACATCCGGCGTGCCGGGTTCCTTGTACTCACTGCGCACGCGATAGCCGGTTTGCGCCGCGATCGCGTCGGCGTCGATGAACCGCGTGCCGGATGGCGAGGCGATCACGCATGTGACCCAGCCATCCGCTCGAGCCAGGGTGATCAACTTGCCGACATCACGTGCGGCGGGCGAGCCGGTCACCAGGGCGTACAGCACGGGATTTCCATTGGCGTCCACGGGATCATGGTGTCACGCCCGCGTCGCGCGCATGGGGCGTGAAGTCGGCATGAACAGGGACGGCGTTCGCCGCAGTCGCGGCAGCGACGAGGACGCCCACCGCTCGCGCCGAGGCGATGAGCAGGCGCGGGTTTGTCGATCTAGTGTGTTTCGTCGGACTCGGGGGAGTTGTCAGGTGGGGACGGCGCCGATGCGTTTGGCGAGGCGGCCCAGGTCGCCGGTGGTGAGGTCGCGGCGGGCGGTGCGCATCATGTGGCCGACGAGTTCGCGGACGTGGGTCATGCCGCGGATTTGTTGGGGGGCGATGTGTTCGGCGCGCAGCAGGGCGTGCAGGGAGTTGCGGTAGTCGCGCCGGAGGGCGTGGGCGCGGCCGATTTCGACGAAGTATTGGGCTCGGCGGCCTTCGGCGGGGATTGTCTGGGGGTCGAGGGTGGGGGCGAGTTCGAGTACCTGTCCTGGTTCGCGACGTTCCATGGCTGCCGACATCTGCCACAGAGTGACGTTCGCGGCGTCGAACGTCGGGTTGCGCAGAGTCGCGGTTTCCGGGGGAACCTGAGCGAGGCGGGTCACTTGCTGGCGCGCTTCGTCCAAGTGATCGCCCGGATCGCCACCGAGTGCGGCGGTGACGAGGGCGGCCTGTAGATGCAGCATGCCGTAGGTTTCGATTTCCCCCAGCGATCGCACATCCGAACCAAGGCGCTCGGCAACATCGGCCGCGCCGTCGAGAGCGGCTTTCAGTGAGCCTGGGCGCGACAAAAGGATTTGGCTTCGGGTGAAGGCGGCGGTCGCTGGACCTGATGTGCCACCGATGTTCGCGGTTGCGTACTCGATCTCCTGCGACGCCGTCCAAGCCAACGCCGGATATCCCCGCGCCTTCAACGACGCGGCTGTCGTATATGCCGCCGCCGCGAGTACGTCCCACGCGACATCACGATCGGCTCCGGTCGAATCACGGGTGCGTCGATAGCAGTCGGTCAGCAAAGGAGGCAACAACGGTCCGAGCGCCGCGTAGTCGCACGCACGGCGCAGATGGGCGGCATGACGTGCTGTTGCGGCGAGGTCCTCGAGGCTGCGGGGCGGCGCAATCGGGGTGCTGTCGCCCCGGGTCCAGAGGGCGGTTTCGATAGCGGGCACTGCGGCATGGAATCCGGCCGACGACGGGTCGAACCGGTCGTCCTGGTCGCCGGTCAGGTCACCGACCGCCACGCCGAGCGCCTGGGCGAGTGCGTGCAGAGTGCGCCGGGAGTCGATGGGACGCTCGCCGTTCTCGTACTTGGCGATGGCTCCCCGGCTGACGCCGACGCGGTCGGCCAAGACTTGCTGCGAGATCCCCCGCCGTAGGCGAATGGTGCGCACTCGACGGCCGATGTACCGGCCTTCGTCGTCCTTCCCCAGATCTTCGCTCATCGGCTCTCCCTCGCCGGGTGCTGATCGAAACCCCATGCTAGAGGTAGGCTGCTGCACCCCACCCCGCAAAGCGGTATGACTACCGGTGCATCGGGTACCTCGATTCAGCTGGATTTCAGTGTGAAGACCATCTGAAAGTCAGCGTGACCAGGGGAGACGACGTGTCCGTTGGTGGCTTGGAACGCGCAGTCCATGATCAGCTTGTACCGCTTGTCGAGCTGCAGGTTCTTGACCACCGAATGCCATCGGTAGTCCTTCGGGATGGCACTGTGGTGATCGGTGTAGTTCGCTACACCCTCGACGTAGGCGCCGCACGCCATGTCGCCCACGATCAACCCCTGTACATAGGGCGACAGCGTCAAGGACCAGATCAAGCGATTACCGCCATCAGGTTGCTGGAACGAATAGACGGCGTCCCCGGTGAAGGTGCCGTGTTTTCCCTCGTATCGGTAACTCGTTGCATGGGGCGTGAAGTCGGCATAGCCGGGGACGGCGTTCGCCGGAGCCGCGGCAGCGACGAGGACGCCCATCGCTGAAGCCGAGGCGATCACGAGGGTCAGTTTCTTCGATGGACCGATTTGGCGCGGCATGTGAATTCCCCCTGTGGAATCTGCTCGATATCGACGTCGACCGGCAGACCTTCGGCGATTGTGGTGATGTTCAAATCACCGCAGGCGTCCGACAGGTGGAACCATACGAGCGTGCTGTCGGCGTCATCGAGCTTGATCACGCCGGTACCGTTCCCCGGCTTCCAGCGCCATACAGTTCCGCTTTGCATCGTTTCCGTCTCCTGTCCCGTCGTACCCGGTCGATTGCAAGGATCGCTCAAAATCTTGTGTACTGCGAAGGATTTGATCTCGGATGAGCAGGCGCGGGTTTGTCGATCTAGTGTGTTTCGTCGGATTCGGGGGAGTTGTCAGGTGGGGACGGCGCCGATGCGTTTGGCGAGGCGGCCCAGGTCGCCGGTGGTGAGGTCGCGGCGGGCGGTGCGCATCATGTGGCCGACGAGTTCGCGGACGTGGGTCATGCCGCGGATTTGTTGGGGGGCGATGTGTTCGGCGCGCAGCAGGGCGTGCAGGGAGTTGCGGTAGTCGCGCCGGAGGGCGTGGGCGCGGCCGATTTCGACGAAGTATTGGGCTCGGCGGCCTTCGGCGGGGATTGTCTGGGGGTCGAGGGTGGGGGCGAGTTCGAGTACCTGTCCTGGTTCGCGGCGTTCCATCGCCGCAGACATCCGCCACAAGGTCACGTTCGTCGCGTTGAAGGTCGGGTTGCGCAGGAGGGCGGGGTCCGGGGTCGACCGCTCGCGCCGGGCGACTTGCTCGTCCGCCTCGTGCAAGTGGTCGGCCGGGTCGCCGCCGAGTGCGGCGGTGACGAGTGCGGCTTGCAGGTGCAGCATGCCGTAGGTTTCGATTTCCCCCAGCGATCGCACATCCGGTGCCAGCCGCTCGGCTGTGGCCGAGGCGTCATGGAGGGCGGCAGGCAGAGTCCCGGGACGGGCGAGGAGTATCTGGCTTCGAGTGTAAGCGGCTGTCGCCGGACCCGATGTGCCGCCGATTTTTTCGGCCGCGCGTTCGATTTCCTGCGCCGCTGTCCACGCCAGCGCGGGATACCCCCGGCGCGATGCCGACTGGGCCGTGAGATAGGCGACCGTGGCCAGCGCGTCCCAGGCTCGGTCCCGGCCTGCGCCGGTCGCCTCGCGAGTATGGCGATAGCAGTCGATCAGCAGAGGGGCGAGCATTGGACCAAGCGTGGCGTAGTCACATGCACGCCGCAGTTCAGCAGCGTATTGCGTCGCAGCGGTGAGTTCGTCCAGACTTCGCGACGGGGCGGCGGTCGTGATGTTCCCGTGCGTCCAGAGCACGGTTTCGATGTCGGATACCGCGGAGTGGAACCCGGCGGAGATCGGATCCAGCCGATCCTGCTGGTCGCCGGTCAGGTCACCGACCGCCACGCCGAGCGCCTGGGCGAGTGCGTGCAGAGTGCGCCGGGAGTCGATGGGACGCTCGCCGTTCTCGTACTTGGCGATGGCTCCCCGGCTGACGCCGACGCGGTCGGCCAAGACTTGCTGCGAGATCCCCCGCCGGGCGCGAATGGTGCGCACTCGACGGCCGATGTACCGGCCTTCGTCGTCCTTCCCCAGATCTTCGCTCATCGGCTCTCCCTCGCCGGGTGCTGATCGAAAACCCCATGCTAGACGCGTTGCCAGGTGTCCCGCACCGGGACAGCGCGAGTTTCGCTGCCCGCCAAGCTTTCTCGAGCACTCGCCCTGACACGGGCCGACCATGCGCGCGGCGCGTCGGCGCGCCGCACATCGGTTGCGCTCGCCCGGTGGGTGCTCACAACGAACGAGCAGGGGAAGGCAAAGTGATGCGGGGAAAGGTTTTCGCGTGCGCGCGGTACGACATGTCCGTGGAACCGGACGCTGACGACATCGTGGTGCGGCCGGTCGCCGACCGGTGCCGGCATGAGGTCGGCGCGAGCTGCGCAGCCGGTGTGGAGCTCGAGCCGGGTTCGGCGCTATGGCTACTGAGTTGCGGCGCGTCGGCCGCGGCGGAGAGCGCGCGGTGAGCGAACCCACCGATCCGGCGGCCGACACCCCGGTCAGCCGGTGCCGCTTCTACCGGCAGTGCGGACTCGCGGCGGCCGTGCAACCGGAGCTCGGGCGCATCATCGTGCCCGCGGGCCGGGTGGGTGCGATCACCATGCCCGCTCGTCTCGGTCAGGAGGTGAAGGCGCTGATGCAGGTCCGGCGGGCGGCGCTGGGGCCGATCATCTCGCATCCGCGCTCGAAACGCTGGACCTATCTGGTGCGGCCGGACCTGCCCGACGAGGTCGGCTTGTTCGCCGAACTGTTCCGCCTGGACGTGTCGGTCGCCCGCTGCGGTGCGCAGATCGCGCTGCCTTCGCCCGCCGACCGGTCACCGTGCTTCCGGGTGTGGATCGAACCGCCGCGCGACACGTTCCGGCCATCGGGCTCGGTCGTGGTCGCGGCGATTCGTCAGCGCACAGGGCGCCGGTGGTGACCGCGCCGGACCAGCCGTCGCCACGGCCGGAGGAGAACGATGTCCACCTGTCGGTCCAATTCCATGATGTGCGTTTGGATTTCGCGGCCTGCGCGACCGCCGCCGCGTTGTTCGTCAAGGAATGGCGTTCCCGTCACTACGAGGATGCGGTGACGGTGCTGCCGGATGATCCGACCGGTCTACCTCGCCTGCCCAACGAGAGGCTGTTCCTCGACCCGTGAGGGTGAGCGGGAGGTGCACGCGGCTGCGGCTTCCGAGCGCCGAGGTGGACTCGGCGGGAAGTCGCGCTGCGATCGGTGTCTGGACGGTTGATCGGTTCCGGAACGTGGGTCGCGGCGCAGGCGGCGCGTTGGCCGGTTCAATCGTCGAAGACGGCAATGCGGGTGCTGCCGCCGGCGAGGCTGTGCTGTGAGTGAGCGAGTCAGCGAATTATGTGCAACGTAATCAATCTGTAGGTCTCGCGCAGATGCAGCGCCTGCCCCACGCGGAGCGATACCCTGGAACAGGGGAATTCAACGTCGAGGAGCGGATGTGAAACACCTACAAGGCAAGGACGCATCGTGCGAAGCCGCCGTTTGATCGACCACGGCTGATTCTGAGCTACCGATGCGTGAGCCGATCGATCTGGCCGATGCGGCGGAACGAACCCGTGGGGCGCTCGCCGCCGTCGTGGCGCAGTTCGCAGAGGCTTGGGCGTCCGGATCTCCACCCGACCTGTCGGCCTACCTACCTCGGGACCGAGCCGAGCGGCGCACGATCCTGATCGAATTGATCAAGGTCGACCTCGAATATCGCTGGATTCGCTACGACTTCCCAAAGCGGCTGATCGACTACCGCGCGGAATTCCCCGAGCTGCGAAACGGGCCGTTTCCGGCCGACCTGGTCTACGAGGAATACCACGCCATGCGCCGCGGCGATCGTGGAAGCGATGCCGCCGACCTGACCGCCACCGCCACGGCGGCCGCTGGTGAACTCGACCGGCTCACCAGCGACTACCGCAGCACGATGATCGCCCGCCCGGGTGCGCAAATCGCGCTCGACGCCATCGACGTCGGCGACCAGGTCGACGATTTCGACCTCCTGATGAGGATCGGGGTCGGTGCGTTCGCGCAGGTGTATCTCGCTCGCCAGCAATCGATGCAGCGACTGGTCGCGGTCAAGATCTCGCACAACCACGGCAACGAGCCGCAGACGCTCGCGCAGCTGGACCACGACTACATCGTGCGCATCTTCGACCAGCGACTCATCGCCGACGGCGAACTGAAGCTGCTCTACATGCAGTACCTGCCCGGCGGAACACTGCTCGACGTGCTGCGCTTGTCGCGCGCGACGCCTCGGGACCGGCGTGGTGGGCAACTGCTGCTCGACGCCGTCGACAAGGTACTCGCCGACAAAGGCGAGGTACGGCCGACGGAATCAGCCGTTCGCACCCGGATCGCCGCACTGACCTGGCCGGAGACCGTCGCCTGGCTCGGCCGCCGACTCGCGGACGCGCTGCAGCACGCGTCCGAACGCGGGGTGCTGCACCGGGACATCAAACCCGCGAACGTGCTGTTGAGCGCCGAGGGAATTCCGAAGCTGGCAGACTTCAACGTCAGTTTCAGCGAACGGGTCAAGGGCACGAGCCCCTTGGCGTACTTCGGCGGATCACTGGCGTATATGTCGCCCGAGCAGTTGGCAGCCTGTCATCCTGACCTGCCCGGCACCGCCGCCGACCTCGATACTCGAAGCGACATCTTCGCGCTGGCGGTCATGCTGTGGGAGTTGCTCACCGGACGCCGCCCCTTCGTGGACGAAACCTCCGCAGGCGAGTCGGAGACATCGCTGGCCCGCATGATCGAACTGCGGCGCAGACCCGTCGAGCCGAAGTTCCTCTCGGAGCTTCCGCCGGATTGCCCGGTCGCGCTGCGCCGCGTGCTGTTGAAATGTCTGTCACCCGACTGTGCGGACCGCTACTCGTCCGGTGCGGAACTGGCCCAGCAGTTCGACCTGTGCCTCGAGGAGAGGGCCCGCGATCTCGTCTATCCGCCGCCGAACAGCTGGCGGCTACGACTTTCCCGCTGGCCCACCCCCGTCCTGTGGTTGTCGTCGCTGGTCGGCGTCGGCCTGGCCACGATCTATATGGCCGCGCACGTGCAAGAACTGCTCAGAGAGCGTCTGTCGGATGCCACCAATTGGCAGCTCAACATGGGTGTCTACATTTTCGTTCTCATCGCAGGCCCGCTGTCCATCGTCATCTACGTATTCATGTCCCGTGATCAGCTCGCGGTTCTTCGCGGCTTGCGCGAGGGCAGACGCTATGACGACGCTCTGCTCGCGCGGGTGCGGGCGCGAACACTGTTCTGGGGCGATATGTGTGCGCTGAACACCTTCCAGACCGGGCTGACGGCCACCGTGACGGGGGTGTTCCTGTGCCTCTGGCTCACCGACCTTCCGGCGCGGCTGGTGATCCACGCGGCGATGACGGTTTTCATGGCAGCCGTCATCTCGGTCGCCTACACGTTCTTCCTGTCGACCTTCTACATCGTCCGCTCCGTCTATCCGGTCTATTTGCGCTACAGCCGCCCCACGGCGCACGACTCCGGCCATATTCGCGCACTGCGTCGAAGAACCACGATCTATCTCGCGGTCACCGCGTCCGTTCCGGTGGTCGGAGTGCTGGCCGGATTCAGCCTGCTCGAACCCGAGCAGGAGCTTCCGCTGGTGCGCGATTCGGTCCTGGGCCTGTGCGCGGTCGGCGGACTCGCTTTCGTCGCCGTCTATTGGCTCTACCGGACGCTCGACGCGGATCTGCGCGCGTTGCAGCGGGTGGTCAGGGGACCGGTGGCGGGCGTGCGCTGATCGGCCGCGCCGGTGGAGCCTATGTGGCGAACCGGGCGATCGCGCGCAGGACGGCGGCACCCATGGCCGAGCTGCCGGTGTGCCCCGAATCATCGATGACCTGCAGTTCGGATTCGGGCCATGCTCGGGCCAGCTGCCAGGCGGTGTACAGCGGGGCGCTCAGGTCGAGCCTGCCGTGGATCAGCACGCCCGGAATGCCCGTCAGCCGGTGCACGTCGCCCAGCAATTGCCCGTCCTCCAGCCAGGCCGCGTTGGCGAAGTAATGCGTGCAGATCCGGACGAACGCCAGTCGCGCGGCGTCCGGCTTGGCGCTGTACTGGCCTGGGCTGCCCAGATTCTCGTGCGCGATCACCGCGTCCTCCCAGGCGCACCACCGCAGCGCGGCCGCCTCGCGGGTCGGGGCGTCGGGGCTTTCCATCAGTCGGCGATAGGCGTCGACGAGGTCGCCGTGACGGTCGGCGAGCGGAACGCCCGTGCGGAAGGTCTCCCACTGTTCGGGCAGCAGCCGGGCGAGGTCGCGGTAGAGCCAGTCGATTTCCTCCTGCCGGGTCATGGTGACCCCGACCAGTACGATCTCGCCGACCCGCAAGGGGTGGCGCTGCGCGTAGGCGAGGATCAGCGTCGCGCCCCAGGAGCCGCCGTAGAGCAGCCAGCGTTCGATACCGAGGTGTTCACGCAGCCGTTCCATGTCGGCGATCAGGTGCTGGGTGGTGTTGTGTGTCAGATCGACCGCGGGGTCGGAGGCGTGCGGCAGGCTCTCCCCACAGCCACGTTGATCGAACAGGACGATTCGGTATAACGCCGGGTCGAACGTCTTGCGCGATCCGCGCCCTCCGCCGCCGCCGGGACCGCCGTGCACCACCAACGCCGGTTTGCCGTCCGGGTTACCGCTGGTCTCCCAGTAGATCCGCTGGCCGTTCCCGACGTCCAGCAGTCCGCGGGCATACGGCTCTATCTCGGGAAAAGGCTGCGGTGCATCGGAATGCGGGTCAGGCCTGGACACGATCGACAACGCTACCGCCGAGTGCGGCGGTAGCGCTCGCTCAGGCGGCCTGCGTCGCGGCGTCCGCCTTCGGGACGGCCACCCGCTCCCGGGTGTGCAACGAAGCCCACAGTGCGGCGGTGGCGGCGGTGCACGCCGCGGCCCCGCCCACGTGCACCACGACCAGCGCCGCGGGGACGTCGGTGAAGTACTGCACGACTCCGACCAGCGCCTGCGAGCAGACCACGCTGAGCAGCACGAACAGGCGGGTGCGCACGGCGGGCGTGATGCCCACCGCGAACAGGCCGAAGGCGAGCCCGACCAGCAGCGCGAGATACCCGACCAGCAGTTGGGAGTGCAGATGCACCAAGGTGACAATCTCGACCTGCAAGCGCTCCACCTGTCGCTCGATGCTCTTGTCGCCCGCGTGCGGACCGGCCGCGGTCACCAGAGTTCCCGCGATCAGCACCGCGGCGAGCGCGACCCCGGCGAGCACGGTGAGCCAGCGCAGCGGCGCGGGCGCCCGCACGGTGTCGACGCCGTCGTCGGGTTCGCCGATCTTCGCGTACAGCACCACCGCGAGCCACACCATGACCATGGACGCGAGCAGGTGGGTCGCGACGGTCCACCACAGCAGTCCGGTGCGCACCGTGATGCCGCCGATGATCGCCTGCACGACCGTGCCGCCGGGCATCAGCCACGCGTACACCAGCACCTCACGGCGGCGGCGCGCCCGGGTGACCGCGAGGACGATCAGCCCGGCGAACAGCGACACCACGAAGGTCAGCAGCCGGTTGGAGAACTCGACCGCCTGATGGATGGCCGGGACCTCCGACACCGCGACCGGCGTGAAGCTGCCCGGGAAGCATTGCGGCCAGGTCGGGCAGCCCAGACCGGACGCCGTGACCCGCACGACGGCGCCGGTGACCGAGATACCCGCCTGCGTCAGGATGACCGCCAGTGCGGTCAGGAGCTGCGCCCGCAACGAGGGCAGCGGCAGCTTGTCGACGAGTCGCAGGAACGCGCGATACAGCACGTCGCACATGGTAGCCCCGCCGGATCCGGGGGCAGCACCCGGTCTACTACCTTTTGTCGTTGAGCCTCAGTGGAAGCGGAACAGCCGGGTGGCCGCCACGCCCGCCACGAGGCCCCACACCGCCAGCACAGCCAGCCCCAGCCAGTCGACGCCGGTGTGCATCGCGTTCTCCAGGGCTTCGGCCAGCGCGCCCGAAGGCACCAGCCGCGCGAGCACGCTCGCCACGGCGGGCAGGTCGTCGGCCGCGAACACGATGCTGGCGACGCCGAGCATGACGAACCACAGGATGTTCGCCAGCGCGAGCACCACCTCGGCCTTGAGGGTGCCGCCCAGCAGCAGGCCCATCGCCGCGAAGGTCGCGGTGCCGAGCGCGATCACCGCCGCTCCCAGCAGTAGCCCGGCGGGTTCGGGCCGCCAGCCGAGCGCGAAGCCGATCACGCCGAGCAACACCGCTTGCAGCACGACCACGATGAGCACGGCCGCGCTCTTGCCCGCGATGACGCCCCACCGCGGCAGCGCCGTCGCGCCCAGCCGCTTGAGCGCGCCGTAGCGCCGGTCGAAGCCGACCGCGATGGCCTGACCGGTGAACGCGGTGGACATGACGGCCACCATCATCACCGCGGGCACGATCTTGTCCACCCGGTGCGAGCCGAGGTCGCCGAACGGCAGCAGGCTCAGTCCCACCAGCAGGGTGATCGGGATGAACATGGTCAGCAGGAGTTGTTCGCCGTTGCGCAGCAACAGGATCAGCTCGAGCCGGGTCTGCGCGAACAGCATCGCCGCGCGGCTGCTCGGGCGCGGCCCGGGGGCGAAGGTGCCCGGCGCGAAACGGTTGGCGTTCCGGTCGTGCTCGCTCATCCGCGCAGGTCCCGTCCGGTCAGTTCCAAGAAGACGTCTTCCAGCCGGCGCTGGTCGATCCGGATGTCGGTGGCCAGCACGTTCATTCGCGCGCACCACGCGGTGACGGTCGCGAGCACCTGCGGATTGATCTCACCCTCCACCAGGTAGGTGCCCGGGGCGGTCTCCCGGGGCGCGAACCCTTCCGGCAGGGCGTTCGCCAGCAGCTCCAGGTCCAGTTTGGGCGGCGCGCAGAACCGCAGCTGCCCGGCCGCCCCGTGCGCGGTGACCTCGGCCGGCGTGCCCGAGGCGACGATGCGACCGTGGTCGATGATCACCAGCTGGTCGGCCAGCTGCTCGGCCTCGTCCATCATGTGCGTGGTCAGCACGACGGTCACCCCGTCGCGGCGCAGGGCATCGATCAGTTCCCAGACGATCAGCCGGGCCTGGGCGTCCAAGCCCGCGGTGGGTTCGTCCAGGAACACGATCTCCGGCCTGCCCACCAGCGCGCAGGCGAGGGCGAGCCGCTGCTGCTGCCCGCCGGAGAGGCGGCGGTAGGGCGTACGGCGGTTGTCTTGGAGGCCGAGGGTGCGCAGCAGCCAGTCGGGGTCGAGTGGATCCGCCGCGTAGGCGGCCACCAAGTCGAGCATTTCACCCGCTCGCGCACCGGGATACGCGCCGCCGCCCTGGAGCATGACCCCGATGCGGGGACGCAGCCGTTCGGAATCGGAGATGGGGTCCAGGCCGAGTACGCGCACCGTGCCCGCATCCGGGGTGGCGAAGCCTTCGCACATCTCCACGGTCGTGGTCTTGCCCGCGCCGTTCGGGCCGAGCAGCGCCAGCACCTGCGCCGATTCGACCTCGAACGTCAGGCCGTCGACGGCTGTGGTGGAGCCGTACCGCTTGACGACGCCGTCCACGCTGACCGCCGGTCCGGAAGCTGTGGTCACGACTCCGCCTCGTCCGCGCTCGGCTGCGTCGCACCCGGTGGTGCTGTGTAGATGGCTCCCTCGCCACGCTCGGTCACGATGTCACACCGTAAGAGGTGGGCACCTGTGACGGAGCCGACACCCCCGTCTGCCCCCGCCACGGCAGCGAGTTGCGGGTGAGCGCGATGAACAGCACTCCGACGATCACGGTGGCGATCGCGGCGCCCACGATCTGGAACACCTCCAGGTCGGCGCCGCGCGGCATCAGGATGACGCTCACG
This sequence comes from Nocardia sp. CY15, assembly GCF_009829295.1. Taxonomy (NCBI): domain Bacteria; kingdom Bacillati; phylum Actinomycetota; class Actinomycetes; order Mycobacteriales; family Nocardiaceae; genus Nocardia; species Nocardia sp. CY15. The sequence continues at coordinate 121,797 of NZ_VUOT01000015.1, read as the reverse complement.
ATCGCCGAGAACGCCACCGCCGGAACGCGGAACACCGGCCGGGTCGCCCACGCCGCCATCGGCACGATCGCCCACAGCAGATACCAGGGCTGAACCACGGGGAACAGCAGCACGATCGCGCCGAGCGCCACGCCGAGCGCGCCGACCGGGTGCAGTCGCCCGGTGCCGGTGGCGACCAGCATGCGCACGGTGAAGAACCCCGCGACCACCGCGGCGATCGGCCGGGTGATGCTCAGCAGCGCGGTGGTGTGATCGCCGAGCCCGAGCAGCACACCGCCGAACCCGGTGATGATGCCGAGCACCGTCGGCAGCGACATCCAGCTGCGGACGACGCTCGCGGTGTTCAGCGTGTAGATCCACCCGAAGCCGAGACCGCTCACCGAACTGATGAAAAGCGTTGTACCGATGGCGATGGCGCCGAGCATGGCGGCCGCGACGGCGACCGTGCGGAGCGAGGCGCCCCAGCGCCGAGCCAGGGCCATGCCGACGAACCCGAGCACGATGATCGAGGTGAACTTGATCGTCGACGACAGGGTGATGATGATCGCCCCGCTGATCAGCCACGCGTAGGCGCGGCCGTCGAACGGGTGGGTGTCCTCGATGGCACGCAGGCAGAACTCCAGGCCGGCCAGCATCAGGCCGAGCATCAGCGCGTCGTTGTGCACGCCGCCGACCAGATGGAACAGCACCAGCGGGTTGGCCGCGCCGAGCCACAGCGCGCTCACCGGCGCGACGCCGCAGCGCACCGAGAGCCGCGGCAGCGCCCACACGATCAGCGCGACGCCGCCGAGCGCGAGCAGACGGTGCACCCAGACCCCCGCGATGATGTTGTCGCCGGTGAGTTCGGCGATACCGCGGCCGACCCAGAGGAACAGCGGACCGTAGGGCGCGGGGGTGTCGCGCCAGATGGTCGGAACGTTGTTGGTGAGAACGTTGTCGATCCCGAGTCCCGCGACCGGGCCTTCCTCGTAGGGATCGATGCCGCGCGCGGCGATCTCGCTCTGCGCCAGATAGGAATAGACGTCGTTGCTGAACAGCGGCGGCGCCACACTGAGCGGGATGAGCCACAGCAGCAGCGTGCGGTCCAGCTGCGAGCGAGTCAGCCGGTGGATGGGGGAGCCGCCGATGCCGCCGACCGCGAACCGGCCCAGCAGCAGCCAGGCCAGCACGACGACGACGGTGCCGGTCATGCACATGGCCAGCGAGCCGGTGTGGGCGCGGGCGAAGATGCCGAGCACGCGGACACACGAGGTCGGATTCTGGTGCACCGGCTGCGCGCCGATGCCGAGCGCGCTGATCGCCATCAGCACCGTGCCGGTCGCGCCCATCAGGCGGATCCGGTCGAGCTGCGCGAGTTCCTTGCGGTCGAGACCGGGCACCTCCGACTCGTCCCGGTGCAGCACCGCGATCGTGTGATCGGCCGCGGGCACGTCGAGTCCGAGTGCCCGGCGCCCGAACGCCAGTGTCCTGCGCCGCGCGCCCTCCAGTACCGCCACGCAACGAAGCCTAGTTCCAGCGGCGGCGCCGCACCGCGCACGGACCCCGCTCGTTCCGGCCGGGCCCGGCCCGCCCGCGGGGCACAATCGACGGATGGTTTCGGAGTCCAGGCGGCGGATCGAGGTCGCCGCGTGCGGGCTGCTCGCGCGGCACGGATATCACGGGTTCGGTCTGAAGGCGTTGAGCGAGGCGGCCGAACTGCCGTACGGCTCGATCTACCACCACTTCCCCGGCGGCAAGGAGGAGATCGCGGTCGCGGCGATCACCGGGACCGGAGTGCTGACCGGCCGGATGATCCGGCAGGCGCCGACCGACGTGTTCGCCACCATGGGCACGCTGTTCGAGTTCATGGTCGCCAAGCTCGGGGACTCGGACTGGACCGACGGGTGCCCGATCGGGACGCCCGCGCTGGACGGCGGCAGTGACGTCGAGGCGGTGCGCTCGGCCTGCGTGCACGCATTCGACACGATGGAGCAGGCGTTCGCGGGGCTGCTCGCCGAGCTCGGCCTCGGCGGAGCGGACGCGGCCGAGCTGGCCACCACCGTGGTCGCCGCCTACGAGGGCGCCACGATCCTGGCACGGATCCGGCAGACGGACGCGCCGCTGCGCACGGTGGCCAAGTCGATGGAGCGGCTCATCCGGTCGACCTTCGCGGCGGCGGGGATCGGAGGCGCGCCGTCCGGGCCGGACGGATCGGCGCCGACGGCCGAGCCCGGTGCAACGGCCGCGGCCGGAAAACCACCGGAACTACCTGCCGAGCAGGGCGGTTCCGGGTGAAGGCCTTGACTAGAAAGAACGTTCTAGCGACACTCGGACGATGAAGCGTCTGATGCTCTCCGGTCCCGGTGCGATGCGCTGGGAAGAACACCCCGAACCCGTCCTGAGCGACCCCGGCCAGGCGCTGGTACGGCCGGTCGCGCTGGCTACCTGCGACATCGACCCGGCCGTGCTGCGCGGGGCGTTCCCGCTGCCGGGGCCGTACCCGTTCGGGCACGAGGGCGTCGCGGAGGTGGTCGCGATCGGCCCGCAGGTCCGCGGCGTCGCCGTGGGCGATCTGGTCGTGGTGCCGTTCCAGATCTCGTGCGGCGCCTGCCGACCCTGCGCGCGGGGCAGGACCGGCAACTGCGCGAGCCATCCGCCGCTGTCCACCTTCGGGCTCGGCACCCTGGGTGGGCTGGACTGGGGCGGCCTGTGGGCCGATCTGGCACTCGTGCCGCACGCCGACGCCATGCTCGTCCGGCTGCCGTCCGGCGTCGACCCGGTCGCGGTGGCCAGCGCGAGCGACAACATCCCGGACGCCTACCGTGCCGTGGGGCCGCGACTGGCCGACGATCCCGGCGCGGAAGTGCTGGTGATCGGCGGCCCGGCCGCGCCCTCGATCGGCCTCTACGCGGCCGGACTCGCGGTCGCCCTCGGATCCGCTCGCGTGGTGTATCTCGACGACGCCGCCGAGCGGTTGGAGATCGCGAAGTCGCTCGGTGCGGAGGCGATCGAAGGGCCGCAGGACGCGCGGATCGGCCGGTTCCCCGTCACCGTGGAGGCGGCGGGCGGGGCGAAGGCGCTGCGCGCGGCGATCGGCGCGACCGCATACGACGGCTGGTGCACGAGCGTCAGCGTCCAGTTGCGGGACGTCGCCCTGCCGATCTTCGACATGTACTCCCGGTGCTGCACCTTTCACACCGGCCGCGCGCACGTCCGTCCGGTCATTCCCGAGATCCTCGATCTCGTCGCGGCCGGTCGTTTCGATCCGTCGCTGGTCACCACGGCCACAGTCGCCTGGGACGAGGCGGTGGACGCGCTGCTGGAGACGCCGATGAAGCTCGTCGCCGTGCGATGAGCAGGGCTGTGACGAACGGCACTTCACGGAATCGCCGCGGCAGGTGGGAGTCCCGGCGATCGCGCCGGATGCGAGGCGCCGCACGCTCCGCGTCTTGCTCACGTGCGCCGACCGGTGCTGGCCCCCGTTCCTTCTGCGCAGGTCAGCCGGAAAAGTTCCGCTCCGATTACCGGCATGCGAGGGTGGACACCTGTCCGAAGAGTGGAACCGGTCAGCTCCGGCACGCCGGATCGCCCGCCGGCCGAACAGCCCGCTGACTCAGGGCACCCTTATTAGATTTTAGGAACGAATTCCGCCACACTGATGTTGTGAAAACCGTGGGTTTGCGGAGGGACGACGCAGGAGCTGGTCGCAAGGCCGGCGCCGGGTCGGTTGCTGCGCCCGCGACGGTCGGCGGTGAAGGGCATACCCGAGCGGCCATCGTGCAGTTGCTGCTGGAAGAAGGGCCGATCACCGCTACCGCCATCGGGAACAAGCTGGGCTTGGCCCCGGCGGGCGTGCGCAGGCATTTGGACGCCCTGATCGACTCCGGTCAGGCGCGCGCGGGCCGATCGGCGCCCTGGCAGCAGAAAGGCCGCGGCCGCCCGGCGAAGCAGTACCAGCTCACCGCTGCCGGGCGAGGCCAGCTCGGCCACGCGTACGACGATCTGGCCGGAGCCGCCATGCGGCAGCTGGGGGAGATCGGCGGCGAACAGGCCCTCACCGAGTTCGCTCGCAAACGGGCACGCACTATCGTGGCCGGGATCGAACCGGTCGCTCAGCACACCCCGGATCAGACCGAGGCCAAAGCCGAGGAGATCGCCGAGGCGTTCACCGACGCCGGATTCGCCGCCACCACCCGCAAGGTGGGCGCGGGCGTGCAGATCTGCCAGCATCACTGCCCGGTGGCGCACGTCGCCGAAGAGTTCCCGCAACTGTGCGCGGCCGAACTCGAGGCGTTCCGGGAACTGCTCGGCACGCACGTGCAGCGGCTGGCCACGATCGCCAACGGCGACTGCGCGTGCACCACGCACGTGCCGCTGCTCGTCCTGTCGGCCGACCGGACCGAAACGTCAGCACCAACCGCTGCACAGCCCGCAGCGGTACGAACGAACGACTCCGGAAGGAGTGCCGAATGACGACGACCACCGACCAGGTGCAACCGCTCACCCAGGAAGAGGCCATTGCTTCGCTGGGCAAATACGGTTACGGCTGGGCCGATTCGGATGTGGCCGGCGCCAGTGCGCAACGAGGTCTGTCCGAGGCGGTTGTCCGCGACATCTCGGCGAAGAAGAGCGAGCCGGAATGGATGCTCGAACAGCGGCTCAAGGCCCTGCGCATCTTCGACCGCAAGCCGATGCCGCTGTGGGGCTCCAATCTCGACGGCATCGACTTCGACAACATCAAGTACTTCGTGCGCTCGACCGAGAAGCAGGCCGCGTCCTGGGACGAGCTGCCCGAGGACATCAAGAACACCTACGACAAGCTGGGCATCCCCGAGGCGGAGAAGCAGCGGCTGGTCTCCGGTGTCGCCGCGCAGTACGAGTCCGAGGTCGTCTACCACCAGATCCGTGAGGATCTGGAGCAGCAGGGCGTCATCTTCCTCGACACCGATACGGCGTTGAAGGAGCACCCGGAGATCTTCCGGCAGTACTTCGGCACGGTCATCCCCGCTGGTGACAACAAGTTCTCCGCGCTGAACACCTCCGTGTGGTCGGGTGGCTCGTTCATCTACGTGCCGCCGGGCGTGCACGTCGACATCCCGCTGCAGGCCTACTTCCGGATCAACACCGAGAACATGGGCCAGTTCGAGCGCACGCTGATCATCGTGGACGAGGGCGCGTACGTGCACTACGTCGAGGGCTGCACCGCGCCGATCTACAAGTCGGACTCGCTGCACTCCGCGGTGGTGGAGATCATCGTGAAGAAGGGCGGCCGCTGCCGCTACACCACCATCCAGAACTGGTCGAACAACGTCTACAACCTGGTCACCAAGCGGGCCAAGGCCGAGGCGGGCGCGACCATGGAGTGGATCGACGGCAACATCGGTTCCAAGGTCACCATGAAGTACCCGGCGGTCTGGATGACCGGCGAGTACGCCAAGGGCGAGGTGCTCTCGGTGGCCTTCGCCGGCGAGGGCCAGCACCAGGACACCGGTGCGAAGATGCTGCACCTGGCGCCGCACACGTCCTCGACCATCGTGTCGAAGTCGGTGGCGCGCGGCGGCGGCCGGGCCTCCTACCGCGGCCTGGTGCAGGTGAACAAGGGCGCGCACGGCTCGAAGTCGACGGTGAAGTGCGACGCGCTGCTGGTCGACACGATCAGCCGCTCCGACACCTACCCCTACGTCGACATCCGCGAGGACGACGTGACCATGGGTCACGAGGCGACCGTCTCGAAGGTCTCCGAGGACCAGCTGTTCTACCTGATGAGCCGCGGCCTCACCGAGGACGAGGCGATGGCGATGGTGGTGCGCGGCTTCGTCGAGCCGATCGCCAAGGAACTGCCGATGGAATACGCGCTCGAGCTGAACCGCCTGATCGAACTGCAGATGGAAGGAGCCGTCGGCTGATGGCAGTGGAGAACGTTGCCGAAGCGGCCGAGGCCCGTACCCCCGCGGTCAACAAGGGTGAGGTGTTCACCTCCTTCGACGTCGACGCCTTCGAGGTGCCGTCGGGGAAGGACGAGGCGTGGCGGTTCACACCGCTGCGCGGCCTGCACGACGGCACCGCGGTCCGGGACGGCCACGCGGTCGTCGAGGTCGCCGCGGCCGAGGGCGTGACGGTCGAGACCGTCGACCGTGCCGACAGCAGGCTCGGCGCGGGCGGCGTGCCGTCCGATCGCGTCGCGGCGCAGGCCTACTCCGGCTTCGAGCAGGCCACCGTCGTGTCGGTCGGCCAGGAGGTCGAGGTCTCCGAGCCGGTCACCATCACCATCACCGGGCCCGGCGAAGGCAAGACCGCCTACGGCCACCTCCAGATCCGGCTGGACCGCTTCGCCAAGGTGACCGTGGTCATCGACCAGCGCGGCAGCGGAACCTACGCGGAGAACGTGGAATTCGTGCTCGGCGATTCCTCCAAGCTGACCGTCGTCGCCGTGCAGGACTGGGCCGATGACGCCGTCCACGCCACCGCCCACCACGCCAAGCTCGGTCGCGACGCCACGCTGCGGCACATCTCGGTCACCCTCGGCGGCGACCTGGTGCGCCTGACCGGCAACGTCCGCTACGAAGGCCCCGGCGGCGACGCCGAACTGCTCGGCCTCTACTTCGCCGACGCGGGCCAGCATTTCGAGCAGCGCCTGCTGGTCGATCACGCCGTCCCGAACTGCAAGTCGAACGTGTTGTACAAGGGTGCGCTGCAAGGGGATCCGCACTCGCCGAAGGGCGACGCCCGCACCGTGTGGGTCGGCGACGTGCTCATCCGCGCCGCCGCCGAGGGCACCGACACCTTCGAGGTCAACCGCAACCTGGTACTCACCGACGGCGCCCGCGCGGACTCGGTGCCGAACCTGGAGATCGAGACCGGCGAGATCGTCGGCGCCGGACACGCGTCCGCGACCGGCAGGTTCGACGACGAGCAGCTGTTCTATCTGCGCGCCCGCGGCATCCCGGAGGACGCCGCCCGCCGCCTGGTGGTGCGCGGGTTCTTCCACGAGATCATCCAGAAGATCGCGGTGCCCGAGTTCCGGGAGCGGCTGGAGGCGGCCATCGAGGCCGAACTCGCCGCCATCGGCGCCTGATCAACGACCCCATACCTGGCAAAGGAATTCGAATTCGATGACCACCCTGGAAATCAAGGACCTGCACGTCGAGGTCGCCAACCCCGACGAGTCCGGCGAGCCCATCAAGATCCTCAAGGGCGTGAACCTCACGGTGAGATCCGGTGAGACGCACGCCATCATGGGCCCCAACGGCTCCGGCAAGTCCACGCTGTCCTACGCGATCGCGGGCCATCCGAAGTACACGGTGACCTCCGGCTCGATCACCCTCGACGGCGAGGACGTGCTGGCGATGTCGGTGGACGAGCGCGCGCGTGCCGGCCTGTTCCTCGCCATGCAGTACCCGGTCGAGGTTCCCGGCGTCTCGATGTCGAACTTCCTGCGCACCGCCGCCACCGCCGTGCGCGGCGAGGCCCCGAAGCTGCGGCACTGGGTCAAGGAGGTGAAGGAGTCGATGAGCGAACTGGAGATCGACGCCGCCTTCGCCGAGCGCAGCGTGAACGAGGGATTCTCCGGCGGTGAGAAGAAGCGCCACGAGATCCTCCAGCTGGGCCTGCTCAAGCCGAAGATCGCCATCCTGGACGAGACCGACTCCGGCCTGGACGTCGACGCGCTGCGGATCGTCTCCGAGGGCGTCAACCGCTACAAGGAGCGCGAGAACGGCGGCGTTCTGCTGATCACGCACTACACCCGCATCCTGCGGTACATCCAGCCGGAGTTCGTGCACGTCTTCGTCGGCGGCCGCATCGTCGCCGAGGGCGGCGCCGAACTCGCCGAGGAACTCGACGCCAACGGCTACGTCCGCTTCACCGCTAACGCCACTGCTGGAGCCTGACATGACCGCTACGGTCCGCACCCTCGACGTCGCCCGTATCCGGGCCGACTTCCCGATCCTGAACCGCACGGTCCGGGACGGGAAACCGTTGGTGTATCTGGACTCCGGCGCGACCGCGCAGCGGCCGATCACGGTGCTCGAGGCCGAACATGACTTCTTGATCACCAGCAACTCGGCGGTGCACCGCGGTGCGCACCAGCTGGCCGAGGAGGCGACCGACGCCTACGAGGGCGCGCGGGCCGACATCGCGCGGTTCGTCGGCGTCGACGCGGGCGAGATCGTGTTCACCAAGAACGCCACCGAGTCACTGAACCTGGTGACCTACGCGTTCGCCGACGACAGGTTCCCCTACCACGTGGGTCCGGGTGACGAGATCGTCATCACCGAGCTGGAACACCACGCCAACCTGGTGCCTTGGCAGGAACTGGCCCGCCGCACCGGCGCCGTCCTGAAGTGGTACGGCGTGACCGAGGACGGCCGGATCGACCTGGACTCGCTGGAACTGTCGCCCGCCACCAAGGTGGTCGCGTTCTCCCATCAGTCCAATGTCACCGGCGCCGTCGCCCCGGTCGCCGAATTGGTGCGCCGGGCGAAGGCGGTGGGCGCGCTGGTAGTGCTCGACGCCTGCCAGTCGGTACCGCACATGCCGGTGGACTTCCGTGACCTCGGCGTGGATTTCGCCGCGTTCTCCGGCCACAAGATGCTCGGTCCCTCCGGCGTCGGCGTGCTCTACGGCCGCCGAGCGCTGCTGGAGGAGATCCCGCCGTTCATCACGGGCGGGTCCATGATCGAGACGGTCTTCATGGACCACAGCACCTACGCGCCGCCGCCGCAGCGGTTCGAGGCCGGTGTGCCGATGACCTCGCAGGTGGTCGGATTGGGCGCGGCCGTGCGGTATCTCGAAGAAATCGGCATGGACGCGGTCGCGGCGCACGAGCACGCGCTGGTCGGCGCGACGCTGGAAGGGCTGGCCGGGATCGATGGCGTGCGCGTCATCGGCCCCATCGAGAACCTCGACCGCGGCGGCGCTGTGTCGTTCGTGGTCGACGGCATCCACGCCCACGACGTCGGTCAGATCCTGGACGACGAGGGCGTGGCCATCCGGGTGGGCCACCACTGCGCGTGGCCGCTGCACCGCCGTTTCGGCGTCGCCGCCACCGCTCGCGCCTCGTTCGCGGTCTACAACACCCTCGCCGAGGTCGACGCGCTGGTCGCCGCGGTGCGGAAGGCTCAAGCGTTCTTCGGTGTGAGCGCAGCGAACGCCGACGATTAGACACAGTGGGGTTGCACAAGACATGCGCATGGAGCAGATGTACCAGGAAGTGATCCTGGACCATTACAAGCACCCGCATCACCGCGGGCTGCGCGAGCCGTTCGGGGCCGAGGTGCACCACGTGAACCCGACCTGCGGCGACGAGGTGACCCTGCGCGTGCAGCTGGACGCGAACGGCGACATCGCCGACGTCTCCTACGACGGTCAGGGCTGCTCGATCAGCCAGGCCGCGACCTCGATCCTCACCGATCAGGTCATCGGGCTGCCGGTGCAGCAGGCGCTGAAGGTGGTCGACTCCTACAGTGAGATGATCTCCAGCCGGGGCACCATCGAGGGCGACGAGGACGTGATCGGCGACGGCATCGCCCTCGCGGGCGTGTCGAAGTACCCCGCGCGGGTGAAGTGCGCGCTGCTCGGGTGGATGGCGTTCAAGGACGCCGTCCTGCGAATCAGCCCTGATCAGCCCACCGGGGCCGCCGAAGGAACTGCACACTCCGAGGGAAACGGGAAAGCGTCATGAGTGACACACCGGCCGTCGACACGACCGAGCAGACGGAGCAGGCCGCGCCTGCCGCCGAGCTGTCGGAGGTGTCGCAGACGTCCGAGTCGGCTGAATCGTCCGAGTCGGCTGAGTTGGCTGGATTGTCTTCGGAGGACATCAAACTGCTCGAGGACATCGAAGAGGCGATGCGCGACGTCGTCGACCCGGAACTGGGCATCAACGTCGTCGACCTCGGCCTGGTCTACGGGCTGCGCGTCGAGGAGGACAACATCGCGATCCTCGACATGACCCTGACCTCCGCGGCCTGCCCGCTGACCGACGTCATCGAAGACCAGTCCCGCAACGCGCTGGTGCGCAGCGGCCTGGTGGAGGATCTGAAGATCAACTGGGTCTGGATGCCGCCGTGGGGTCCGGACAAGATCACCGAGGACGGCCGCGAGCAGCTGCGCGCCCTCGGGTTCACGGTGTAACCGGCTGGGGTACCGCCGCCGACCCGACTGACCGCCTGCATGGCGACCGCTCGTCCCCCGCACGACAACGCCGGGTGACCAGTGCAGTGCGGTGGGATCCCCGAGCTTCGTCCGGGGCCGGTGATACAGGCCGCGAGGTCGGCGTCTTGCGAAGTCACCGAAGTCACGGGTGAGGCCCGCGCTGGTGTCTGGTTTGGCGCTGCTCGCTTGCCTGCGGCCCGCAGGTCATCGCCGAGGAAACCACGGGTCCCCACCCCGGACCGGGAGTACTGGCGCGACCCGCCTACTCGCTGCCGCACCGGCTGGGAAGGCACTCGTTGGACAACACGGCTGCGCTGCACGATGATCCGAGTCCTGAACTCGTTCGCCAGACGTGGAGGATGACATGGCGGTGCCGCGCAAGGCTGTTCTCGGTCTGGCGGTGGTGTCCGCCGCCACCTGCGCCGTGGTCGGCAATTCCGCGAGTGAAGCGCGTGCGGCCGGGGTCTACTATGGCGCGCTTGCGCTTTCGTCCAGTACCGGCGCCGTCGCGTCGGCGGTCAATTTCGCAAGCGCCGCCGCAGCCGAGACCGCGGCCCGTGCCGAGTGCGGCGTCACCGACTGCCGGGCCGTCGTGCAGTTCTGGAACGCCTGCGGGTCGGTGGCCCGCGGCGCGGACGGCAAGCACGGATGGGCGTGGGCGCCCACGCGCGCCGAAGCCGAGCAGAAGGCCATCGGCACCCTCGGTCTCAGCGCTCCCGCCTTCCCGGATCTCGGCAGCGCCATACCGCGCGCCGCGACCATCCGCCTGACCGCCTGCACGGCGACCGCCTGATCGAGGCGCGGTCACAGCTGGCCGCCGACCGTGCCGCGCCGGACAGCGCGGCGCCGCAATGATTTCCGAGCCGCGCATCCTCGGCAAATAGACACTCGTAGAGTAGGCGCGGGAATTTCGCGCACCATGGTCGAAACCGTCGTCGCTGTCAGGGGCGATTCACCTCAATCGATGCTCGAGCCCTGACTCGGGATCGCCGCGGTTCATGCTGACTGGACCGCGATTCATGCCTGATCGATGAAAATATCGGTGCGGGTGGCTCGTGTCAGCAATCTTCGAGGAAACTTCTGTGGCAGGGTGTTCCGCTGTGCAGACAATCCTGATCACGGGGGCGACATCGGGTATCGGTCTCGAATCGGCCCAGCAGCTGGCAGCTGAGGGGAATCGGCTCGTCTTGGTCGGGCGGAATCCGCAGAAGCTTTCCGCCGCGGCGGAGCTGGTGCGGTCCGCGGGGGCGGCGGGCGTCGAGACGCTGGAGTGCGATTTCGCCTCCCAGTCATCTGTCCGGCAGCTGGCCAAGGAGGTTCTGGCCGCATACGACCACTTGGATGTGCTGGCCAACAACGCGGGCGCCTACCACAACACTCGGATCGAAACCGAGGACGGCGTCGAGGCCACGTTCGCGGTCAACTTCCTCGGTGGTTTCCTGCTCACCGAACTGCTCACCGAGCTGATGGTGAGCAGCGCCCCGTCACGCATCGTGTTCACCTCCTCGGTCATGCAGTTCGGCGCCACCATGGATTTCACGGATCTGGGCTTCCGGCACGGATACTCGGGGGAGAAGGCGTACAGCCGCTCCAAGCTGGCGAACGTCCTCTACACACGGGCACTGGCGCGGCGTCTCGAAGGGACCGGAGTGACGGTCAACGCCTTTCACCCCGGTGCGGTGGCGACCGGGATCTGGGATTCGATGCCGTGGTTCGGCCAACCGTTGGTCGCGCTCGCCAAGCGACTGTTCATGGTGTCCGCCGCGGAGGGCGGACGAGCCCTCACGTACCTGGCCACCGATCCCGAAGTCGCCGCGGTCAGCGGCTGCTACTTCCAGAAGAACCGCGTCAAGGCTCCGTCGCGTCTGGCCCAGGACGACGCGGTCGCTCAGCAGCTGTGCGATATCAGCGCGGCCTTGGTGGGACTGACCGAGTAGACGTGGCGGGACCAGCGACTCCCGACAACGTTGTCGCCAGAGCATCACCGGACCTTTGTCGCCGACTGAAGCAGAAAGCAGGGGTTATGCTTCGTACTCGTTTCGAGTCGATCGGCTCGTACACACCCACGACCGTCCGCTCTACCGAGGATCTGATCGCCGAGCTGGCTGTGCCGAGGTCGTTGGATCTGGAGCGCATCACCGGCATCAGGAATCGGCGTGTCTACAACTCCGATCCGGACGGGTACGAATCGTCCTTCGAGCTGGCGTTGCACGCGATCGAGGACTGTCTGCTGTACTCCGACTACCGGGCCGACGAGCTGGACGTCGTCATCTCGGCCTCCATCACTCGCACCCGTGGCGCGGGAATCTTCTGCTACGCACCGTCTTTCGCATCGATGCTGGGCCGGGCGATCGGCGCGGACGCGGCACGGCACTTCGACGTCTCCAACGCCTGCGCCGGAATGCTCACCGGAGTGATGGTGCTCGACCGCATGATCAAGGCCGGGGTGGTGCGCAATGGCCTGGTGGTCAGCGGGGAGCAGATCACCCCGATCGCCGAGACGGCGGTGCGCGAGATCAGCCAGCCCTACGACCCGCAATTCGCGGCGTTGACCGTCGGGGACGCGGCGGTCGCGGTCGTGCTCGACGGGCGCGGTGACGACAACGACGAAATCCACTACGTCGAACTCATGACCACAGCCGACGGCGCCGAGCACTGCCTCGGCATGCCCAGTGACCGCACCGGCGGGATCGCGATGTACACCGACAACCGCGCCATGCAGAACGAGGCCCGGTACCAGCAGGCGATCAACCGCATAGCCGACTTCTTCGCCGAAACCGGTCGCAGGTGGGAGAGCGAGAAGTACGACTACTGGATCCACCACCAGTTCAGCGCCCCTGCCATCGAATACATCTCGGACCTGACCGAACGGCATTTCGGCACGCCGATGCCGCAGGCTCTCAATGTGTTGCAGGATTACGGCAATACGGCCTCGACCTCGCATTTCCTGGTCTTGCACGAATATCTCGCGCAACGCAGGATCCCCAAAGGGTCGAAAATCCTCATGATCCCGGCGGCGTCGGGAATCGTCTCCGGGTATCTGGCCGCGACCATCTCGCGTCTGGAGGCATGAGCATGGCGACGACGATCGTCTCGGCCGCGACGAACCGCGACCTCGACACCGGCAGCTACTTCGAATTGGCCGCCCGCGCGGCACTCGCCTGCGTGGAGCGCTCGGATGTCGGCCTCGACGAGATCGGCATGCTGGTCAACGCGGGTGTCTTCCGGGACAGCAACATCTCCGAGCCCGCGGTGTCGGCGCTCATCCAGAAGCGGATCGGCCTGGGACTGGCCTACGAGACGGGGCGTGTCCCCGCTTTCTCCTTCGACCTCATGCATGGCGCTACCGGTCTGCTGCATGCCATCGTGACCGCCGAAGCGTTCCTCGCCACCGGGACCGTGAGGTATGCGTTGCTCGTCGCGGGCGATACCCACCCCTCGACCCGGCGTGAGGTCGCCGGTTTCCCCTACAGCGCTGGTGGCGCCGCGCTGCTGCTCGGGAGTTCGGATGCCGCGGGCGGATTCGGCCGGCTGCACACCTGCGAGACCACCGGTCCCGTCGACCCGATCGCCTGGGTGGCCTTGGGCGATGCCGGCGCCGACGGCCGTAGCGCCATATGTGTTCGTGCCGGTGCGGATGACCCGGTGGATCTGGCGACCGCGACCGCGCGCTCCTGCCTGGACGAGGAAGGACTCGACGGCGGCGACTTCGCCGAGGGGCAGGCGGTGCTGCTGGCTCCGATCCCGGATGCCCGCTTCCGGGCCGGCTTGGCGGACGCCCTGGCCATACCGCCGCAGTCGGTCGTCGGCTTCGACCCCTCGCTCGAAGCTCCCTACACCGCGGCCCCGGTGCACGCCTACCTGAACGCACTGGACACGGGCCTGCTCGACACCGCGCGCACCGTCATCTTCCTGGCAGCGGACGGAGCATCGGCCGCCTGTCTCGCCTACCGGCCCCGGCTGGCGTCGCCCGCGCGACAGAAAGCGCCCGCGTTCGGGTGAAGTATGTGATTCGTGCCCGGATTGAGATGGCCTGGCTCGGGTAGGCCGAATCGACGACGAAAGGGGCACGCGATGGCACGGGAGAACGACACCGACAAGCACGACACCGACGAGAACGACGCCGGCGAGCCGAAGGGTGGCAGGCCGGGACCGAAGGATCAGGGCCGCGAAGGCGGGATGGCGACCAGGGAGATCGCCCCGGAGCTGACCGATCCGGACGAGCCGCGCGAGGAGTGAACGCCTTCGTGCCGCAATCCCGAATCGGTCGCGCTTGCGCGAGAACCCGATTCGGTGTGGCGGCCCACCGCGGCAGCGCCATCGAGCCGAGGAGGCCGGGAGAGCGGTTTCGAATGCGCCAGGGCGGGAATGGCGTCGGAGAGCTGACGCCGAGGAGGTTTTCGTGCCGGATGGGGACACTACCGGCCCGCAGCGGGTCGTGATCGTCGGGAGCGGATTCGCCGGATTCACCTGCGCCCAGAAGCTTTGCCGGATCGTGGCCCGGGCGAACCGGGACGTCGAGGTCGTACTCGTCACGCCCAACGACTACATGCTCTATACCCCGCTGCTGCCCGATGTGGCGGGCGGACTGATCGACCCTCGGTTCGTCGCCATTTCGCTGGCCGATTCGCTGCCGCGAGTCCGGTTGGTGGTGGCCACCGCCGAGTCGGTCGATCTGCGGAACAAGACGATCACGGTGACCAGCGAGCATCACCCCCCACGGCAGTTGTCGTGGGATCGGCTGGTACTCACCCCCGGGTCGGTCACCCGCCTGTTCGACATACCGGGCTTGGCGCAGCACGCCCGCGGGCTCAAGACCGTCGCCGAGGCGCTGTACCTGCGCGAGCAACTGCTGCGCCAACTCGAACTGGCCGACCAGGAAGACGACGCCGAGGTACGGCGTGCTCGGCGCACCGTGGTCGTCGTGGGGGCCTCCTACGCTGGCACCGAACTCGTCGCGCAGTTGCGCGCACTCGCCGACGCCTACGCCGCGCGCCGCGGGTTCGACCCCTCCGAGGTGCGCTTCCTCCTGCTCGACACCGCTGCGAGGGTGATGCCCGAGGTCGGCGAGCGCCTCAGCGACAAGGTGCTGAAGGTGCTGCGGCAACGCGGCATCGAGATCCGGCTGGAGACCTCACTGAGCGAACTCGGCGCGGACTCGGTCGCGCTCACCGACGGCACGGTCGTCCCGGCCCACACGGTCGCCTGGGTGACGGGCGTGACCGGTGCGCCGATGCTGAGCACGCTCGGCCTGCCACTCGAGAAGGGGCGCCTGGTGGTCGACGCGACGCTGGGCGTCCCCGGCCATCCCGACGTCTTCGCGGGCGGCGACGCGGCAGCCGTGCCCGACCTCACCAAGCAGGGCCGGATCACCCCGCCCACCGCCCAGCACGCCACGCGGCAGGGCAAGACACTCGCCAGGAACATCGCCGCCAGCCTGGGCATAGGCACGGCCACTCGGTACAAGCACCGCGACCTGGGCCTGGTCGTGGACCTGGGGCCTGGATTCGCGGTCGCGAACCCGATGGGCGTCCACCTCTCCGGTCTCCCCGCCAAAGCGGTGACTCGCGCCTATCACACGTTCGCGGTGCCCAGAGCCATCAACCGTTGGGCGATAACGGTTTCCTACCTGACCATCGCGGTGACGCCCCGGCCGCTGGCCCTGCTCGGACTCGTCAGCCACGAGGAAGCGAGCTTCGGCGCCAGCGAGGGAATTCCCGCCGGGCCGGGGTGAGCAGATCACCCGGCCGCGACCGTGCGGCAGAGGGCTGACCGAGAACTGGCGGCCGCCGTAGGTCGCCCGCGCCGACGAGCGCTCAGGCTCCCTTGCGGGCCGGAGCCTTCTTGGCGGCTTTCTTGGCGGGCGCCTTCTTTGCCGCACTCTTGGCGGCGGTGCTCTTGGACGCCGTGCCCTTCGTCGCGGTGCTCTTGGATGCGGTGCTCTTCGACGCTGCGCTCTTGCCCGCGCCGCTCTTGGCCGTGGCCTTCTTCGCCGCCTTCTTCGGCTCCTCGCCGCCGTCACCGCCCGCCGTCCGGCGACCACTGGCTTCCAGACTGCGTTGCAGCGCGGCGACCAGGTCGACCACCTCGGCGTCCATCCCGCTCGGGACGAGCTCCGGTTGCTCGGGCACCTTGCCGGTCCCGCTGGCGATCGCCTCGTCGAGCAGGCGTTTGAGCTCGATCTGGTACTCGTCGGTGAACTGGTCCGGATCGAAGTCGTCGGACATCGCCTCGACCAGCGTCTCGGCCATCTTGATCTCCTGCGGCCGGGGCTCGGCGACACCGTCCAGGGACTCGAATTCGACGGAGCGGACCTCGTCCGGCCACAACAGTGTCTGCAGCACCAGGATGCCGTCGCGCACGCGCAGCGCGGCCAGCCTGGTCTTCTGGCGCAGTGTGAAATACACCAGGGCGGTGCGCTCGATCTCCTCCAGCGTCCGAGCGAGCAGGACGTATGCCTTCGGCGTGCTGGAATCCGGTTCCAGGTAGTAGCTCTTCTCGAACAGGACGGGGTCGATCTGCTCGGACGGCACGAACTGCAGAACCGGGATCTCGTGTTTCTCCGCGACGGGCAGTTTCGCGAAGTCCTCGTCGCTCAGGACGACCTTGTCCCCGTCCGGGGACTCGTAGGCCTTATCGATGTCGGTGTACTGGACGGATTGACCGCACACGGTGCAGACACGCTCGTATTTGATCCGGCCTCCATCCTTGGCGTGCACCTGATGGAACCGGATGTCGTGGTCCTCGGTGGCGGTGTACACCTTCACCGGGACGTTCACCAGCCCGAATGCGATCGAGCCCTTCCAGATCGATCTCATGCATCCATCATGGCCGAAGCCCATCGACCTCGCGACCCAACCGGCATCCCGAGTGTCGCGGCCGCGACACGCAGGCGCAGCGGCCCCGGCAGCGCCCGGAACAGGGAACTCATCGCCGCGACCGTGCCGCCGAGGTCGGTGCGGCCCGACAGATAGGCGCGCTGCGTGGCCGGGGGCAGCGTGAAGAACGTGTCGAAGAACAGCGGGATGTCACCGGGCGGTAAAGCCAGCAGTGCCCGCAGCCCGGCGGTGCGCAGCTGGTAGACGACGCGTGCGCCGGGCGGCCACACGTCCGCACCCGCCGCCACCGCATCCGCGCAGGCCAGCACGGCGCCGACGCTGTAGCCGGTGGCCGGATGCAGGAATCCGCCCGCCGCGCCGAACCTGTGCGGCCCCGGACGTCCTCCTTGCACGGGGAACCGGACGTGCTCCACGGGTTCGGCGCCGGTGAGCCGGATGCCCCTGGCACGGAGCCGGTGGTGCAGGCGGGTGCGCAGTTGGGCGCCGGTCAGGGCGGGGCGACCGGCCAGGCAGGTCTCCTCCAACAGCATCCGCTCGTCGTCCAGCGGGACCGCGTAGAGGAACGAGCGCGGTGCGTGGGCTGCGGCGCCGTTGTCGGGACGCCAATCCATGAACAACGGATCCAATCCTCCGCATCGTTGCGCGTCCACGATCACGCCGTAGGCGGTCTGCTCGGCCCGTGCGGGGGAACGGCTGAGCCCGCGTGCGTCGACGACCCGGCCTCCGGTGATCGTCGCGCCGGACGCCAAGGTCACACGCTCGGGAGCAATATCGACCGCACGATCCGAGACGACGTGCGCACCGGACAGGTCCAGCGCGGTCTGCAGCCGCCCGGTATCCAGCACGACGTAAGGGCGGTCCACTCGGTGGGCGCGCGTTCCCCAGGCCGTCGGGCGCGGTACCGTCGCCGCGACGGCCTCCGGCGTCAGCCAATCGGGCAGTTCGTCGGCCCACGCCGCGTAGGTGGCCGTCCACCTGCGCCCCGGTGCGGGATCCACCACGGTGACCGTGAGCCCGCGCGCCGCGCCGCGGTGGGCGAGGGCGCGACCGGCCGGGCCGAGGCCACAGACGACGAGGTCGGGCTTCACGCCGGGCCCGTGTGGATCCGCAGAAATCCGTATCGATGCATGAACCGAGCCTCTCATCCGCCGGCTCGACGAGAGGCCGGCCGGGTCGAACGCGTCCGGTGCGAGTGTCCGCACGCGGAC
Organism: Nocardia sp. CY15; assembly: GCF_009829295.1. Lineage (NCBI taxonomy): Bacteria > Bacillati > Actinomycetota > Actinomycetes > Mycobacteriales > Nocardiaceae > Nocardia > Nocardia sp. CY15. Next base: position 103,616 of record NZ_VUOT01000015.1, on the reverse strand, counting down.
CCGGGTCCCGCGGGTGAACTCTTCGCGAATCCTGTCGCGACGATCGTGGCCGCCTCACCGCGTGCGGAACACCGCGGACGCGCAAGGCCCCATGGGCCGTCCTGGAGCGGCTGCCTTCCTCGGCCGGACAACGCGGCAGCATGCCGGTCCGGGGCCGGGACTCGGCGCAGTGGACGGAATGTGTTCGCGCTCACCGGAGTTTGTCGCACGTTGCTAGGATGCCGGGGCGCTGGCGCACGCATCCGGCTCCGGTGCCGAGTGTCAGGTGTCGGCGTACCGGTGCGCCGCGGATGGCGCGCCGGGCAGGTTGCCGACCGGCGGCCGCGGGAGTCCGAGGACGAAAGCGGTGCGACCGGAACGAGTTAGGGGTAGACGCAAGTGTTCGAACTGACCAGGCGGCGCAGCCGATGGATCCTGGCCGTGTTCGCGGTGCTCGCACTGGCGATGGGCACGCTGAGCGCGACGCTGTTCGACAAGGTGCAGGGCGGCGGGTACATCGACCCCGACAGCGAATCGAGCCGGGCGACCGCGGCACTGCGGGACGCCTTCGGCCAGGCGCCCCCGAATCTCGTGCTGCTGGTGCAGACGCGCCGGTCGGTGGACGACGACGCCGCGGCCACCGCGGCGACGAATCTGGTCACCGATCTGAAGGCGGCCTCCGGGGTGACAGGTGTCACCTCGTACTGGACCGACAAATCGCCCGCGCTGCGCAGCACCGACGGCACCAAGGGGCTGATCGTGGCCAGCATCCTCGGTGAGGAGGCCGAGGTCGACAAGCGGGTGGGTGATCTCGCCGACCGGTTCGCGGGCACGCACGGCCCGCTCGAGGTGCGGGTGGGCGGCTACGCGATGCTGTTGCACGAGACCGTGCAGCAGAGCGAGAAAGACGTCGTGCTCGGTGAATCCATCGCTTTTCCGATCACGCTGATCGCATTGCTGCTGGTGTTCGGCGGCCTGGTCGCGGCCAGCCTGCCGCTGGTCGTCGCCATGATCACGGTGATGATCACGATGGGGGCGCTGTGGCTGATCGCGAGCGTCACCGATCTCGCTGCGACCGCTACCAATGTCGCCACCCTGCTCGGGCTCGGCCTGGCGATCGATTACAGCCTGCTGATCATCAGCCGCTACCGCGACGAACTGGTCGCCGGACAGCAGCCCGCGGCAGCCGTGGCCGCGACCATGCGCTCGGCGGGGCGGACCGTCGCGTTCTCGGCCGTCACAGTCGCCGTGGCCCTCTCGGGTCTGCTGTTCTTCCCGCTGCTGGCCGTGCGGTCGATGGGGTACGCGGGTCTGGCGGTCGCGGCGATCGCGGCGACGGTGTCGCTGACCGTGCTGCCCGCCATCCTGTTCCTGCTCGGAACCAAGATCGACAGCGGGCAGTTGTGGTGGTTCCTGCGCGCCGCCCGCCCCGCGCCCGGCGAGGGCGCCTGGCATCGCCTGGCGAGGTTCGTGATGATGCGCCCGGTGCCCATCGGCCTATCGGTGACCGCCCTGTTGCTCGTGCTGGGCGCGCCTTTCCTCGGTGTGAAACTCGGCTTTCCCGACGAGCGTTCGCTCCCGGAGACGATGAACAATCGCCAGGTCACCGAGACCATCCAGCGCGACTTCGCCGCAACCGAGCATCACGGGCTGTTCGCCGTGCTGCCCGAAAGCGCCTACAGCGCGGCTGGTTTGGACGCCTACGCCCGGGAACTGTCGGAGATCGAGGACGTCCGCAGGGTCGACACCGCCACCGGCAGTTACAGCCACGGCGGTCTGCTCGCCCCGCCCACGGAGGCCAACGACCGCTTCCGCGCCGAGAACGCCGCCTACCTCACGGTGGTCCCGGACACCACCGATCCCGGTGTGCTGGACCGGATCGCCGCGGACGTGCGCGCGACGCCCGCCGCTTCACCGGTGCTGGTCGGCGGCGTGGCGGCGGCCAACGCGGACGCGATCGACGCGGTGGTTTCGGCGCTGCCGTACGCGCTGGTCTTCGTCGTGCTGATCATGATGGTGGTCCTGTTCCTGCTCACCGGCAGCGTCGTGCTGCCGCTGCTGGCGGTCGTGCTCAGCTTCCTGAGCCTCACCGCGACGTTCGGTGCGCTGGTGTGGATCTTCCAGGACGGTCACCTCTCCGGGCTGCTCGGCTTCACCGTCACCGGCGACCTGCCCCCGACGGTTCCGGTCATGCTGTTCGGCGTGGCGTTCGGTCTCGCCATGGACTACCAGGTGTTCTTGTTGGCGCGTATCCGGGAGGAGTACCAGCGCACCAGATCCAACGCCTTGGCCGTCACCTCCGGGCTGGAGCGGATCGGCCGGATCGTCACCGCGGCGGCGGTCCTGATCTCGCTGGTGTTCCTCGGTTTCCTCGCCTCCGACATCACCTTCATGAAGGCGTTCGGCATCGGGCTACCGCTCGCCGTCCTGGTGGACGCGACCCTGGTGCGCGGCTTCCTGCTGCCCGCGGCCATGGAACTGCTCGGCGATTGGAACTGGTACGCGCCCGGACCGCTGCGCAAACTGCACCGGCGATTCGGCATCGAAGAGCAGTCTGCCGCCCCGGCGGTCGCAGGTCGCGAGGATTGGCGTCAGCCCGCCCGGCTCTGACCGCGGCAGCCTGGGCGGATCGGGTAGGGTCTTGCGGGCAGCCGGGGGGAGTCCACACGGGGTGGGACGGCTGTCGGGAGATGTGGAGGGCGCTCGCGATGACCTATCCATCCGGCTCCGAATTCGGGGCCGGCTCAGAGGGTTACGGCACAGGGGACGAGACGTACCCATCGGACTGGGGGCGGATGTCGCCGCCGAGCGCGTACCCGGTGGCGGCATGGGAGGAGCCTCCGCTTCCACCGCCGCCGAGGTCCGGAAAGGGTGTCATCGTCGCTCTGGTGGTCGGCCTCGTGGTCGTGCTGGTGGCGGTCGGTGTCGGCGTGGCGCGGTATCCGCGCGAGCGAGGGCACGCGCAAGCCGCGGCGACCTCCGCCGAAGCGACGTCGGCCGCTGCGACCACACGCACGGGCGCCGCCACCAGCACGCGCCCGGCGCGCCCCGCTTCGGGCAGGCTGAGCTACACCGAATACGCGGGGGACTGGGACTTCCGGTTCGATCGCGTGGAACTGCACGCCGACTGGGTGGACGGTCGTGATCACGCCGATTGCGGCCCCATCGAGGCGGCGGGCAAGCTCACCGGCCTCGGTTGCGCCTACGCGGCGGAACTGGTGTACCGGACCGAGGGCGGCGCGCTCATGCTCACCCAGTTCGTGCTCGGCATGACCGATCAAGGCCGGGCCGCCGCGGCGAAGGACCGGTTCACCGACGCCGACCTCACGCTGCGCCCCGGCACCTACATCAAGGGCTATGCGACCGGCAAGTGGAAGGACGGCAGCCAGAAGGAGTTCGTGGTGGTGACGCTGGCGACCGCCACCGACGCGGTCGACGCGCCGACCGTCGAGAAGTACCTGCGCTACCGGCACGCCGACATGCTCGGCGCACTGGCGTTCCGGTAGCGCACCGCACCCCGAGGGTCTTGTGCGGGGTCAGATCCCGCCGGTGGACAGCAGCCCGCCGTCCACGCGCACCGTCTCGCCTGTGATCCACGCCGCCTCGTCGGAGACCAGGAAGCCGATCAGGCGCGCCACGTCCTCCGGAGTGCCTAGCCGCTTCATCGGGTACACGCTCGCGGCGCGCTCCTCATCGGACGAATACAGCGCGTCGGCGAACTTCGTCTTGATCACGCCCGGCGCGACCGCGTTCACCCGGATCTTCGGCCCCAGCTGCCAGGCGAGTTCACCGGTGAGATGGATCAGCGCGGACTTGGACGCGCCGTAGGCGGCGATCACGCCGGTCGAGCGGATGCCCGCCACGCTGGCCACGTTGACCACGGCGCCGCCGTGGTCGCGCATCCACGCCCGGTAGGCCTCCTGGATGTAGCCGAGGGCCGCGACCACGTTCACGTCGAAGATCTTGCGCACGGCGTCCAGGTCGGCGTCCATCAGGGAACCGAAGACCGGGTTGATGCCGGTGTTGTTGATCAGGACATCCAGCGAACCGAACTCCGTGACCGCGCGCTCGACCGCGGCCGCCCGATCCTCGGCGACGCCCGAGTTTCCCGGCAGGGCGACGACCTGGCCCTGGTGTCCCAGCCCGCGCAGCTCGGCGGCGGCCTCCTCCAGCGGGTCCTTCTTCCGCGCGGTGATCAGCACGTTCGCGCCGCGTGCGAGCAACTCCGCCGCGACCGCCTTGCCGATGCCCCGGCTGGCCCCCGTGACCAGTGCGCTCTTGCCCAATAGATCGGTACTCATGGCTCGCACGGTAGCGCAGCTGTTCGCGCGGGCCGTTACCGCCGTCACATGCGGGGTGCCGACAAGGGGAAGGTCCCTTCGCGCCGGGTAAAATCGGTGGTTCTTGTGCGCGTCGGGTCGCACAATCGAGCACGCGTCCAGCACCACGATCCACGAGGAGAAGTTTGTGATCACCGCGACCGACCTGGAGGTCCGGGCCGGAGTCCGCACCCTGCTGTCCGCACCGGGACCGGCGCTGCGGGTGCAGGCGGGCGACCGGATCGGGCTGGTCGGGCGCAACGGCGCGGGAAAGACCACCACGCTGCGCATCCTGGCCGGAGAGGGGGAGCCGTACGCCGGAAAGATCCTCCGCTCCAGCGACATCGGCTACCTGCCCCAGGATCCGCGCGAGGGCAACCTGGACGTGCTGGCCCGGGACCGGGTGCTGTCGGCGCGCGGCCTGGACACGCTGATCCGGGAGATGGAGAAGCAGCAGGCGCTGATGGCGGAGGTCGCCGACGACAAAGAGCGCGAGAAGGCGGTCCGCAAGTACGGCAGGCTCGAAGAGCGTTTCTCGGCCCTCGGCGGTTACGTCGCCGAGAGCGAGGCGGCGCGCATCTGCCACAGCCTCGGTCTGCCCGACCGGGTGCTCGGGCAGTCGCTGCGCACCCTGTCCGGTGGTCAGCGGCGGCGAATCGAATTGGCCCGCATCCTGTTCGCGGCCTCCGACGGCAGCGGCGGGCGTTCGGACACCATCTTGCTGCTGGACGAGCCGACCAACCACCTCGACGCCGACTCGATCACCTGGTTGCGGGGATTCCTGCAGAATCACGACGGCGGCCTGATCGTGATCAGTCACGACGTGGAACTGCTCGCCGACGTGGTGAACAAGGTGTGGTTCCTGGACGCGGTGCGCGGCGAGGCCGACGTCTACAACATGGGCTGGAAGAAGTATCTGGACGCGCGCGCCACCGATGAGCAGCGCAGGCGCCGGGAACGCGCGAATGCCGAGAAGAAGGCGAGTGCGTTGCGCGCCCAGGCGGCCAAGCTCGGCGCCAAGGCCACGAAAGCCACTGCGGCGCAGAACATGGCCAAGCGCGCCGATCGCCTGCTGGCCGAACTCGACGACGTGCGCGTCGCCGACAAGGTCGCCCGGATCAAGTTCCCCGAGCCCGCGGCCTGCGGCAAGACGCCGCTGATGGCCGAGAACCTGACCAAGGTCTACGGCTCGCTGGAGATCTTCACCGGTGTCGATCTCGCGATCGACCGCGGCAGCCGGGTGGTGGTGCTGGGGCTCAACGGCGCGGGTAAGACGACGTTGCTGCGCCTGCTGGCCGGAGTGGAACAGCCGACAGCGGGCGGCTTGGTGCCGGGACACGGCCTGAAGGTCGGGTACTTCGCCCAAGAGCACGACACCCTGGACGACAACGCCACCGTGTGGGAGAACATCCGTCACGCGGCGCCGGACGCGGGCGAGCAGGATCTGCGCGGCCTACTCGGCGCGTTCATGTTCTCCGGTCCGCAGCTCGAGCAGCCCGCGGGCACCCTCTCAGGCGGTGAGAAGACCCGTCTCGCGCTGGCCGGACTGGTCTCCTCCGCAGCGAACGTGCTGCTGCTGGACGAGCCCACGAACAACCTCGACCCCGTCTCGCGAGAGCAGGTGCTGGACGCCCTGCGCACCTACGCGGGCGCCGTGGTGCTGGTCACCCACGACCCGGGCGCAGCGGAGGCGCTGTCTCCGGAACGCGTGATCCTGCTCCCGGACGGGACAGAAGACCATTGGTCGGCCGAATATCTGGAACTTATTCAGCTTGCGTGAGTTTCATCACAGGAACCCGTTGATCACGGCCTGCTGAGTGCTTAGCCTGGAAAGACGCTGCTCGGCGACTCGGAGGAAGCCATGAGCGACAGGCCACAAAGCAAGGCCCCATTGGGTAAGGGCACACGCGTCACCGGGAAGTCACGCGATCGCCTACAAACCCAGCTGAAGAAACAGTACGAGGCGGGTGCGAGCATCCGGTCACTGGCGCGGTCCACCGGCCGCTCCTACGGCTTCATCCATAACGTGCTGGTGGAGTCGGATGTGCAACTCCGCAGCCGGGGCGGAGCCAATCGCCGCAAGAGCCAATAGCGCCGCCGTACCGGCGCGATGAATCCGCGCCGCGAGCACCGTCCGCACTGTGGGGACACGTTGTCGACGGAAGGAACCTCGTGGTGCGGGACTTGCTGCTGCAGATCATGGTGACGCTGGACGGCTATGCGACCGGCCCGGACGGAGCGCTCGACTGGATCGAAGTCGACGACCCAGAACTGGACGCCTACCTCGCCGAGTTGCTCGGCGGCGTCGATGCCCAGATCTTCGGGCGCACGTCTTACGAGCTGCTGGCCGGGTATTGGCCCGACGCGCAACGCGATCCGGCGACGCCGGGGGACGCGATGCTGGCCCCGCTGGTCAACGCGCTGCCCAAGCTCGTGCTGTCGCACCGGACGGACCTGGAACTGCCCTGGCAGCCCGCCCGCCGGATCGGCGCGGACCTGCCCGCCGAGATCGCGGAGCTGAAGAACAGTCCCGGCAAGCCGCTGGTGGTGTTCGCTGGTGTCCGCACGGCGCAGGAGTTCCTGCGTCTCGACGCGGTGGACGAACTTCGGCTGCTGGTGTTTCCGGTGCTGCTCGGCGCAGGCCTGCCGCTGTTCGGCGAGGTCGCACCCCGGCTGCTACGACTGGTGGACGCCGTGGCGTTCCGGGCCTCCGGCGTGGTGCTGCAGACCTATCGCCGGGCTCAGTAGCCCGCCACTGTGCCGTCGCCGTCCACCAGCAAGTTGGCCAGGCTGCGAAAGATCGGCAGCCCGGTCTTGATCTCCAGGTAGGCGAACTGGCCTTGCGGGTTGACCTCGAGGAAGTAGTACTCACCGTCGCGGCCGAGCCGAATGTCGAGCACGCCGAAGGACAATCCGAGCGCGCCCATCAGGGTGGCCAGCGACTTGCTCACCGCGGCGGGCAGATGATCGGGCACGAAGTCGACGGAGGTGTCCAGGCGGGAGTCGACCTTGCCGACACCGGCCTGCGAGTCGATGCGCACCGTCCACTCGACTCCGTCCACCCACACCACGCGCAGGTCGCAAGTGGCGTCGATGTAGTCCTGGAAGGTGGTCGGCGCCGAACGGATCGCGGCCAGCCTGCCGAAATCGTTGCTGGAGATGATCCTGGTCTCGGCGAACTCCGCCCGGCTGGTGCCGGTGCGTTTGTAAACGACCGGGCCCGGACGGGATTCGACGAAGCTGCGCGCCTCGTCCGGGTCGTTGGTGATCAGGGTCTCCGGCACCGTGAACCCGGCCCGCAGCGCCGTCTCGAGTTGCACGATCTTGCGTCCCGCGGTGCGATCGGCCCCCGGGTCGTTGACCCAGTAGGCGGGGATGGACCACAGCAGCCCCTGGATGAATCCGTCGCACTCGGCCTGACGGAAATCGTTGTCCGAGGCGCGGACACCCGCGGGCACCCGCGCGGGGTGTGGGCGCCGCCACCACACCGACCGGACGTCGTCGAGACCGATCAGGTGCGACAGCGAGCGTGTGGTGCCGAGCCGGTCCAGCCGGAAGCTGCCGGACTCGCGGGGGAAATCACGCAGGTCGAGCTGGATCGGGGCGAGCCCGTGGTGTTCTCGAAGCGTCGCCGCCATCGCCGTGGCGTGTAGATCATCGGACTCGGACACGATCAGGACCGAACCACGCTGGCGTGCCGCCATCCGCCTGCCGCTCAGTCGAGGCTGTCGCAGTTGATGCCGTCGTCGCTGCCGTTGATCGATTTGGTCTGGCAGTAGGTGAACGTCGCCCCGCTCGTGCCGGGGTAGTCGACGAGTTGTAGCCGATCGGCCCAGCTTTCGGTGAGCTGACGCAGCTGGTCGTCGCCGAGCGCCTCCGACGGTGACTCCGGAATGGTCATCGGCCGATCGACCAGATCGATCCGTAGCCTGCGGGTGAAATCGGCGGTGGCGCCGGCGCGGATGTCCACCAGCACCGGACGGCCGTCCTGATCGGCGTGCGGCACTGCGGAATCGATGACGCGCAGGACATCGGACCGGCAGAACGTCCACGTTCCCTCCGCGACGCGCACGCTGATCTCCCGGTCCGATTCCGCGACCAGCAGACCCTGGAGGGGGGCGGCGCGGTCACCCTTCGGTGTCGTTCCGGAAAGGCGGATTGCGTCGGTCATAGCCGTTTCTCCGATCTGCTCACAATTTGCCACGACCCCCGAGCGTGTGAGCGATCATATCGCGGTAGTGGCCTCTATCGGCTCGGATCGCGAGATTTCCCGGCCCGCGGCAAACCGAATTCCGACCCATAAGCGCCAAGTACCGAAAGATTTCCGGTAGCCTGGAAGCACGTCGGGCGCAACGATCGAGCTATCGCCCGCGATGCGCGGACGGAGTCCATAGCCCGATATTGGCGGCTGTGCATCTGTACTTTCGCGCACCTCGGCCGTACTTTCGCACTCGGCGGAGGTGGGGACCGGGGATGCGGCTGCTTGCGCACCACATCGTATTCCCCTGCTCCGGTACGTGGCGCCTTGTGACCAACTCGCTCGAATCCGACTGCGCCTTCTCCGTTTCGGAGGTGCCCGACAGGCTTCAGTTCCGGTTGCCTTCACGCTGTGCCCACCAGGCAGGGGCGTCGACGAAGTGGTTGTCGAACTCGTCCTGGGCAGCGGCGAGTTCGGCCATCGTGGATGAGCCCTCGGCGATCCGTTCCAGCAGCCGGAAGTACTCGAAACGCTGTACCCCGGGTGTGAGCGCGATCAGAATGCGGGCCGTGCTGTCCGGTGCGGCGCCGAACGCGTGCGGCATGAATTTCGGGACCACGATCGAACCACCCGCGCCGACGGTGACGATGCGGTCACCGGCAAGCAGTTGCAGTTCTCCTTCGGCGACGTAGAACAGCTCGTCGGAACGTGTGTGATAGTGCGGCGCCGCACCGTCGGCGCCGCGTTCCATGCCGACCTCGAGCGTGCTCAGCCCGCCGCCGGCCTCTTCGGCATCGATCAGCAGGCGCACGGTGACCGACCGGGTGTGCAGGACCTCCGCGTCCTGCGGCTGCCGGATCGCGACGTCTTTGCGCGGGGCGGGAATGGGCATCTCGAGCTCCAGTTGTTCGCTGATTGATAATTCGTCACCGAACTATATACCACCGAATAGAATCCGGTCCATGACCGAGCGGAAGACCGACGCCGTGGACGCGATCGTGGCGCAGTGGGAGCGCGAACGACCGGACCTCGATCTGGAGGCGATGGCCGTGGTCGGACGGCTGGGGCGGCTGTTCCTGGTGGCGCAGCGCGAGGTCGAGGCGGTATTCGGCAAGCACGGCCTGCAGCGCGGCGAATTCGACGTGCTTGCCGCACTGCGCCGTTCGGGCGAGCCGTTCGAGCTCAATCCGTCGGTGCTGGCCGACACGCTGATGCTCTCCCGTGCGGGCATGACCGGACGGCTGGACCGGCTGGAGTCGGCGGGGCTGGTGCGGCGCGTCGCGGACGTGCACGACCGCAGGGCGGTTCGCGTCGCACTCACCGGTGCGGGGCGCAAGCTGGTCGACATCGTGGTCACCGAGCACACCGCGAACGAGACCCGATTGCTGTCCGTGCTCACCGCCGCCGAGCGGCGGGAACTGGACCGGCTCGCGCGAATTCTGCTGGGCAGCATGGAGCCGGACGGGTAGCCGAGGTAGCTCACACAGCCGGTGATCCGCCGAATCGCGTTCTACATGGGAGAACTCGTGCCGCGATGAGGTAGCTCGATACTCGTGTCAGCGTGGTGGCCCGGGTTTACCGTGGAATCGCGTGCCGAAAGTTTCGGTGCGGTTGTGCAAGGAGGCCACGATGATCGACATCATCACTCTCCGCGGAACCGGCGAGCCGCGGAACTCCGACGGAACGCCCGCGGGCATGCTGCACGACGTGACGAAACTACTCGACACCGGCAAGTTCAGCTGCTTCGAACCGGATTGGCCCGCTTCGGTGGGCCCCGTGCCAGAGGTCTGGGGTCCTTCCTTGGAGACGTCGGTGCGGCTCGGCATCGCTGCGGGGGTGAAGGCGATCCAGGACTCGCCGAATGTCTGCGGGCTGCTGAGCTATTCGCTCGGCGGAATCTGCGCCAGCCGGATCCTGGAGGGCGTCCAAGCGGGGAAGTACAAGAACACCGACGGCACGCCGCTGGAGATCGCGTTCGTGGTGAACATCGCCAATCCGTTGCGCCGCGCCGGGCAGTCGGTCGGAAACCTCTGCCCGGTGAGTACGTTCGGCCTGCACGGGCAACGCGGAACCTGGCCCGCCGCGGTCGCGGTCCGCGAGTACGCCAACCCGGGCGACATCATCACCGCGTCACCGAAGAATTCGCCGTTGCGCATCATCGGGGTCGGCGTCTCCCCGTTCTCCTTCGTCGAGGGCGCCCGCATCGGTGACGTCGCGCCGCTGATCTTCGCCGAACTGCTGGAAATCCTGCTGCGCGACCCGATCGGCAACCTCGACCGCTACACCGCGGCGGTCCGCGGTGTCGTCGGCTACCTCACCCCCTGGCCCTACGGCCAGCACGTCCTCTACAACCACCAGCACATGCCGGGGACGAACGTCCCGTGGACCACGCACGCCGCGGAGTACATCAATACGACGTACTGAGTACTCCGCGCCGCGCGCGCTCGACGCTCTCGCACGGAGAAATCACTGCTTGCGCCGGACCGACGCCTCGACGAGATCCAATACCGCCGAGAGGTTCTCGTTGGTGTGCCCGGAGGCGATCCGCGCGATCAAGCCGTCGAGGACGAGGTCGAGGTAGCCGAGCAGGACGTCGGTGGGCACGTCGTCGCGCAGCGCGCCCGCGGCCTTGCGGCGTTCCAGGCGGGCCAGGGTGGCGGCGGTGAGCTCGGCCGAACGCTGGGTCCAGCCCGCGCGGAATTCGGGATCGGTGCGCAGCCGCCGCGCGATCTCCAGACGGGTTCCGAGCCAGTTGAACTGCTCGGGGTGGGCGAGCATGTCGCGCATCACCTGCACGATGCCCTGGTTGGCCGCCACGTCGGCCATGCGTTCGGCGTCCTCCTGGGCGAGGGCGAGAAACAGCGCGTCCTTGTCGCGGAAGTGGTGGAAAATGGCGCCCCGGGATAGCCCGATCTCTTCCTCGAGGCGGCGCACGGTGGCGCCGTCGTAGCCGTACTCGGCGAAGCAGCGGCGTGCTCCGTCGAGAATCTGGCCGCGCCGGGCGGCGAGGTGATCGTCACTGACCTTGGGCATCAGGATCCTCCAACGGGGATACACGGACCCCCCGCGTCGGCGCTACACCGACGCGGGGGTTCACACAGTACGAGCGCGCGTCCCGTGTTCGCGGGCGCCGAGGGCGGGAGTCCGGGACGCGCGAACACGAGACCTCAGCGGCGCGAACACGCGCCGCCCGAGGCGGCGCGATCAGGCACGGATCATGTTGCGCAGCACGTACTGCAGGATGCCGCCGTTGCGGTAGTAGTCCGCCTCACCGGGAGTGTCGATCCGCACCACCGCGTCGAAGGTGATCTTGTCACCGTTCTCCTTGGTGGCGGTGACCTTCAGGGTCTTCGGGGTGACACCCTCGTTCAGCTGGGTGATGCCCTCGATGTCGAAGGTCTCGGTGCCGTCCAGTTTCAGCGACGCGGCCGACTCGCCCGCCGGGAACTGCAGCGGGATGACGCCCATGCCGATGAGGTTGGAGCGGTGGATGCGCTCGAACGACTCGGTGATGACGGCCCGCACGCCCAACAGGCGGGTGCCCTTGGCGGCCCAGTCACGCGAGGAGCCCGAACCGTACTCCTTGCCGCCGAGCACGACCAGCGGGATGTCCGCGGCCTGGTAGTTCTGCGACGCGTCGTAGATGAACGCCTGCGGCCCGCCGGGCTGGGTGAAGTCGCGGGTGTAACCACCCGAGACGTCGTCGAGCAGCTGGTTGCGCAGCCGGATGTTGGCGAAGGTGCCGCGGATCATCACCTCGTGGTTACCACGACGCGAGCCGTAGGAGTTGTAGTCCTTGCGCTCGACGCCGTTGGCCTCCAGGTACTGGGCGGCCGGGGTGCCCGGCTTGATGTTGCCCGCCGGAGAGATGTGGTCGGTGGTGACCGAGTCGCCGAGCAGAGCGAGCACCCGGGCGCCCTTGATGTCGGTGACCGGTTCCGGCGTCTGCGGCATGCCCTCGAAGTACGGGGGCTTGCGCACGTAGGTGGACTGCGGATCCCACTCGAAGGTCTTGCCCTCCGGCGTGGGCAGGCCGCGCCAGCGCTCGTCGCCCCGGAAGACGTCCTTGTAGTCCTCGAGGAACATGTCGCGGCTGATGACCCGGTCGATGGTGTCCTGGATCTCCTGCGGCGAGGGCCAGATGTCCTTCAGGAAGACGTCGTTGCCCTCGTTGTCCTTGCCGAGCGGGTCGTTCTCGAAGTCGAAGTCCATGGTTCCCGCGAGCGCGTAGGCGATGACCAGCGGCGGGGAGGCCAGGTAGTTCATCTTGACGTCGGGGGAGATCCGTCCTTCGAAGTTGCGGTTGCCCGACAGCACCGCGGTGACGGTGAGGTCGTTGTCGTTGACCGCCTTGGAGATCTCCTCCGGCAGCGGGCCGGTGTTGCCGATGCAGGTGGCGCAACCGAACGCGACCAGGTTGAAGCCCAGCTTGTCCAGGTACGGCCACAGGCCGGCCTTCTCGTAGTAACCGTTGACGACCTGCGAGCCCGGCGCCATGGAGGTCTTCACCCACGGCTTGCGGGCCAAGCCCTTGTCCACCGCGTTGCGGGCCAGCAGGGCCGCGCCGATCATGACCGACGGGTTGGAGGTGTTGGTGCAGGAGGTGATCGAGGCGACCACGACCGCGCCGTGGTCCAGCACGAAGTCGCCGTACTCCTCGGTGGAGACCTTGACCGGCTTGCTCGGGCGGCCCTCCGCGCCGTTCGCGGCGGACGGCGTGAAGTCGGAGCCGTCGTCGGCGAAGGACAGCACGGCCGGGTCACTGGCCGGGAAGGATTCCTCGACGGCCTCGTCCAGCTTGCTGTGCGGGGTGTCGGCGGCGGGGCCGCTCTCCGCGTCGCTGGTGTAGTTGTGGATGTCCTTGCGGAACGCGATCTTGGACTCCGACAGCAGGATCCGGTCCTGCGGCCGCTTCGGGCCCGCGATGGACGGGACAACGGTGCTCAGGTCCAGCTCGAGGTACTCGGAGTAAGCGGGCTCGGAGTCGGCGTCGTGCCAGAGACCCTGCTCCTTGGCGTACGCCTCGACCAGTGCGACCTGCTCGTCGGAACGTCCGGTCAGGCGCAGGTATTCGACGGTCACGTCATCGATCGGGAAGATCGCGGCGGTGGAACCGAATTCGGGGCTCATGTTGCCCAGGGTGGCGCGGTTGGCCAGCGGTACCTCGGCCACGCCCTTGCCGTAGAACTCGACGAACTTGCCGACCACACCGTGCTTGCGCAGCATGTCGGTGACGGTGAGCACCACGTCGGTCGCGGTCACGCCCGGCTTGATCTCGCCGGTCAGCTTGAAGCCGACCACGCGCGGAATCAGCATCGACACGGGCTGGCCGAGCATGGCCGCCTCGGCCTCGATGCCGCCGACACCCCACCCCAGGACGCCGAGGCCGTTGACCATGGTGGTGTGCGAGTCGGTGCCGACACAGGTGTCGGGGTAGGCCTGGCCGTTGCGGACCATGACGACGCGGGCCAGGTGCTCGATGTTGACCTGGTGCACGATGCCGGTACTGGGCGGGACGACCTTGAAGTCGTCGAACGCGGTCTGGCCCCAGCGCAGGAACTGGTAGCGCTCGCCGTTGCGCTGGTACTCGATGTCGACGTTGCGCTCGAAGGCGTCCGCGCGGCCGAAGACGTCGATGATGACGGAGTGGTCGATGACCATCTCGGCGGGAGCGAGCGGGTTCACCTTGTTCGGGTCGCCGCCCAGGGTGGCCACCGCCTCGCGCATCGTGGCCAGGTCGACGATGCACGGCACGCCGGTGAAGTCCTGCATGATGACGCGGGCGGGCGTGAACTGGATCTCGGTGTTCGGCTGCGCCGTCGGATCCCACTTCGCGATGGCGCGAATGTGATCGGCGGTGATGTTGACGCCGTCCTCGGTGCGGAGGAGATTCTCCGCGAGGACCTTCAGTGCGTAGGGGAGTTTCTCGGTGCCGGGCACGGCGGAGAGGCGGAAAATCTCATAGGAGTTGCTTCCGACCTCGAGGGTGCCCTTGGCGCCGAAAGTATCGATACTTGTCGTCACGTCAGCTCCACTCGTCTGTGAGGGCGGTCGCCGGCGGGGCTGTGCCGGCGGCCGAGTCTTCGGAGGTGCTCCGGTGCCGCTCGGGCGCCGGTTCCTCGCGTTACGACCTTAACAGTACGCTTGTCCTGTGAAACACCAGGGGGCGGTTGCGCGTGCCGTGGACCGATGATGCGACACTCCGTCGCGTACTGTGCTTCCGAGCCAGCAAGGGGGACCTCGCTCGACCCTGCAGTGTTGAATGCCCGTCGCTTCGGTTGCCGATGCGGCTCGACAGACCGGATGGAAGATGACCGCCCCGCACAACTCGGTTTTCACGCCCATGGCCGCCGAATTGCCGCCGAATGTCACCGCCGACACCGTGCGCTCGCTCAACGCCGATCTGGCCGACGATCATGTCGCGACGCTGACCGGCAAGGACGAGGCGGAGTTGGCCGTCATCGCCGCGGAGGCGCGATCGCAAGGAATCCCGCTGAGCATCGTGGTCGTCCCCGGCAATCCAGGACACGACTCGAGCCTGCGGGACCTGGCCACCGAGATCGGCAAGACTCAGCACGGCACGGTCGTCGTCCTCAGCGACGACTGGATCGGCACCTACAGCGACTCGATCAGCCGTGTGCAGCTGGAATGGGCCGAGGACGCGGCGAAGTACAAGCAGGGTAAGAGCGGGGAGGCCGCGAGCATCTTCGTGGCCCGTCTGGAGACGCCCGAGTCGGTGTCCTGGACCGCGATCACGGGCACGCTGTTGCTCGGGACGGCGGCGGCCATCGCCGGGCTGTACTGGATCAAGTCGCGGCGTTCGGCGGACGGCGTGAGCGATCCCCGCGTGGCACGGGACGAGTCACCCGACGCGCGCACCAACTGAACTTTCGCCCCTTCCTCCTGCGCGGTCGGCTTCGGCAGACGTCCTCCACAGGGGTTCCATCCCCGCCGGCCGCGGCTACCCGACGTCGCCGCCTGGAATCGCTGTCGCGGTTCCCGCGCGTCCGGGTGCGAGATCTTCGCTGCGTGCGAAGTAGCGGTGCCGCCGAACTAGGGGACTAACGGGAATCGCAGTATCTCTATAGCTACTTTTCCGGACGGTTGGTCTGTAGTGGACCGAAAACGGTTTCGCCGGGTCTAGCAAACTTCTAGCAAAGAAGAAATGGCGAACATCCAGCGCGGTAGATGCGGTTCACTCGGTGGCGCAAGTGTCATACGGTTCGAATGGTCCCTGATGGGGAATATGTGTTTTCAGAGGCCATCTGTGACCACAGTGCGTCATGGTTCGGCTGATGCCCTAGAGGATTACCGGAATCCGGTCCTTGGAGGTGTGATGCGCAACAACGGCGGGCTGACCTACCGACGCCGATTACCGATAGCTATAGGATTGCTGATCTCGGTCGCTGTAGTGGTCACGACCGGACCGGTCGCTGCTGTTCCACCTCCCCCGCCAAATCCCAGCGACGGCCAGATCGCCCAGGCCGGCGCGCAGGTCGACGCGCGTGTGGCCGAGGTCGGCACGCTGATCAACCAGGTCGCCGTGGTCGATCACCAATTGCGGCAGCTCGACGACGCGGTCGCGCAGCGCCGGGAAGACGTCAACAAGGCGCTGGTCGACCTGCAGAACGCCCGCGACGCCGCCGACGCGGCCGCTGTCGTGGTGGTCGACAGCCAGCTCGCCCTGGCCGATGCCGCGGTCGCGGTCGGCCGGGCGCGGCACAACTTCGACCAGTTCGCCACCCAGGTCTATACCCGGCCCGCCTCCGACGCGATGGTCACCTATCTCGCCGCGGCCACCCCGGCGGCCGCGCTGGACCGGGCACAGCTGCTGGAGCTGGTCTCCAAGAACCGCAGGCAGGTGCTCGACGGTCTGCGGCGCGCACAGATCGACCACGGCAACAAGAACTCCAGCGCCCGGCAGGCGAAGGCGGACGCCGACGCGGCCGCCGCCATCGCCGCCGCGCGCAAGACCGACGCCGAGAACGCGGTCGCCGCGGCCAAGGCCGAGCTCGACCGGCAGCACGCGCAGCGCGACGATCTGCTGCGACGGCGTCAGGACGCGCAGGGCCGGCTGGATCAGGCGCGACACGACGTGGCGGGTCTGCAGGGCCAGCGCGACGCGTACCTGGCCTGGGACGCCATGCGCAAGGCGGAGGAGGCGGCGGTGCGTGCCGCCGCCGCGGCGGCCGCCGCTCGCGCGGCCGCCGACCAGGCCACCCGCGACCGCGCCGCCGAACTGGGCACCGGAAAGCGCCCCCACACCCAGCTGGAGGACGCGCCACCGCCGCGGCGGAGTGCGCCCCGGCCGAACGCGCCTTCGGTCGGTGGCTCCTCCGCGATCGAGATAGTGGTCGATCGCGCCATGTCCCAGCTGGGCGTCACCTATGCCTGGGGCGGTGGCGACGAGGACGGGCCGACCCTCGGCATCCGCGACGGCGGCGTCGCCGACAGTCACGGCGACTACCACAAGGTGGGCTTCGACTGCTCGGGGCTGATGGTCTACGCGTTCGCGGGCATCGGGGTCTCGCTGCCGCACTACAGCGGCTACCAATACAACGCGGGCACCCGGGTGCCGGTCGATGACCGCGAACGCGGCGACATGCTGTTCTGGGGGCCCAACGGCAGCCAGCACGTGGCGCTGTATCTCGGCGACGGGAAGATGGTCGAGGCGCCGCAATCCGGCGACGTGGTCAAGGTTTCCCCGGTCCGCGAGGGCGGCATCATGCCGTACGCGGTACGCGTAGTCTCCTGAGATATTCGGACATTCCGGGTATCGATCGGACCGCGGGACCGCCGAAATTCCCATTCTGTCGGGTCCGGTTGCGGCACAGGCGGTGATTACCTGGAATAGTTGTGGCTGCACGCACAGGACCAAGGCGAAAGCGGGGATGTTGGTGACTTCGACGGACGGTGTGAGCGGAGCGAACTCGGCAAAGGATGCGCCGGTCTCCACGCCCAGCACCCTCGAGCGTGACGTCCAGACCCTGGAGAAGACGATCTACGAGGTCAAGCGGGTGATCGTGGGCCAGGATCGCCTGGTCGAACGGCTGCTCGTCGGCGTGCTCGCACGTGGTCACGTCCTGCTCGAAGGCGTTCCCGGCATCGCGAAGACCCTCGCCGTGGAGACCTTCGCCAAGGTGGTCGGCGGCTCGTTCTCCCGCGTCCAGTTCACGCCCGACCTGGTGCCCACCGATCTCATCGGTACCCGGATCTACCGGCAGGGCCGCGAGGAGTTCGACACCGAACTCGGTCCGGTCGTCGCGAACTTCGTGCTCGCCGACGAGATCAACCGCGCGCCCGCCAAGGTGCAGTCGGCGCTGCTCGAGGTGATGGCCGAGCGGCACGTGTCGATCGGCGGCAAGACCTATCCGATGCCGGACCCGTTCCTGGTCATGGCGACCCAGAACCCGATCGAGAGCGAGGGCGTGTACCCGCTGCCCGAGGCGCAGCGCGACCGCTTCCTGTTCAAGGTCGTCGTCGACTACCCCTCGGTGGAGGAGGAGCGCGAGATCATCTACCGGATGGGCGTCACCCCGCCGGAGGCCGGTCGGATTCTGGAGCCGGAGGACCTGATCCGCCTGCAGAAGGTCGCGGCCAACACTTTCGTGCACCACGCCCTGGTCGACTAC
This sequence comes from Nocardia sp. CY15, assembly GCF_009829295.1. NCBI lineage: Bacteria > Bacillati > Actinomycetota > Actinomycetes > Mycobacteriales > Nocardiaceae > Nocardia > Nocardia sp. CY15. The sequence continues at coordinate 85,488 of NZ_VUOT01000015.1, read as the reverse complement.
GTGGTCCGGGTGATCGCCGCGACCCGCAAGCCGGCCGAATTCGGTATGCAGGACGTGGCCAGCTGGATCGCCTACGGTGCGTCGCCGCGCGCCAGCCTCGGCATCATCGCCGCGGCCCGTGCCGTCGCCCTGATCCGCGGCCGCGACTACGTCGTGCCGCAGGACGTCGTCGAGGTGATTCCGGACGTGCTGCGCCATCGCCTGGTGCTGTCCTACGACGCGCTCGCCGACGAGGTCAGCCCGGAAGACGTGATCAAGCGCGTTCTGCAGACGGTCGGCCTGCCGCAGGTCGCGCCGCAGGCGGTGGCCTCGGGCGCGCCTGCCGCGCCCGCGCAGGGCGCACCGCAGCCGCAGATTCCCCAGCAGGCCTCGCCGCAGCAGCAGGCCGTTCCCCAGCCGCCTAACGGGCAGCAGTCGCAGCCCGCGGGCACCATTCCGCCGAAGTGACCTCCGCATCGGATCCGGCTGAGCCAGTGCCGATGTCGTCGTCCCACGCACCGCCGTCCTTCCACGCGGGGGAACTCACCGACCCCCGGCTCACGGTCGCGCTGAAGACCCTCGAACTCACCGTGCGCCGCAGGCTCGACGGCGTGCTGCACGGCGATCACCTCGGTCTCATTCCCGGGCCCGGCTCCGAGCCGGGTGAGGCGCGCGCGTACCAGCCCGGTGACGACGTCCGCCAGATGGATTGGTCGGTCACCGCCCGCACCACCCACCCGCACGTGCGGCAGATGGTCGCCGACCGGGAGCTGGAGACCTGGATGGTGGTCGACCTGTCGGCCAGCCTCGACTTCGGCACCGCCGCCTGCCAGAAACGCGATCTCGCCATCGCCGCCGCGGCCGCCATCACCCACCTCACCAGTGGCGGCGGCAACCGGATCGGCGCGGTGGTCGCCACCGGCGAACGGTTGACCCGCATCCCCGCGCGCGGCGGGCGGGTGCACGCCCAGTCGCTGCTGCGCAGCATCGCGACCACCCCGCACGCGCGCGACGGTGTGCGCGGCGACCTGCGCGGCGGCATCGAATCGCTGCGCCGCCCGCAGCGCAAACGCGGACTCGCGGTGATCATCAGCGATTTCCTGGGTGACATCGACTGGCAGCGCTCGCTGCGCGCGATATCGGCCAGGCACGATCTGCTCGCGGTCGAGGTGCTGGACCCGCGCGACCTGTCGCTGCCCGACATGGGCGATGTCGTACTGCACGACCCGGAGACCGGGCGCACCCGCGAGTTCAGCGTGACCTCCACCTTGCGCGCCGATTTCGCGGCCGCCGCGCAGCGCCACCGCGAGCAGGTCGAACAGGCCCTGCGCAGCTGTGGCGCTCCGGTGCTCACCCTGCGTACCGATCGGGACTGGATCGCCGACGTGGTCCGGTTCGTGTCCACCCGGCGCCACAGCTTCGGCGCCCCGACCGGGCGGGTGCCACGTCAGTGAGTATTTCGCATTTCACCGCACAGATCTGGCTCGGATTCCTCGCCGTCATCGCGCTGATCGCGCTCGGCTACGTCCTGGTGCAGCGCAACCGGCGCAAGCACATGTTGAACTTCACCAACATGGAGCTGCTGGAGAAGGTCGCTCCCTCGCGGCCGAGCCCGTTCCGCCACGTGGCCGTCGCCCTGCTGCTGGTCGGCCTGGTATTCCTCACCGTCGCCGCCGCGGGACCCACCGCGGTCAAGAAGGTGCCGCGCAACCGCGCGACCGTGATGCTGGTGATGGACGTGTCGCTGTCGATGGAGGCCACCGACGTGGCGCCGAGCCGCATCCAGGTCGCCAAGCAGGCGGGCAAGGACTTCGTCGACGGGTTGCCCGAGGGCGTGAACATCGGCTTCGTCACCTTCGCGGGCACCGCGTCGGTGATGGTGTCGCCCACGACGAACCACGAAGGCGTCAAAGCGGCCATCGACAACGTCCGGCTCGCCGAGCGAACGGCGACCGGCGAAGGCATCCTCACCGCACTGCAGGCGATCGAGACGCTGGCCACGGTGCTCGGCGGAGCGCAAGAGCCGCCACCGGCCCGAATCGTCCTGATGTCGGACGGGAAACAGACCGTCCCCGCTTTCGAGGACGTCGACAATCCACGGCACGAATTCGTCGCGGCCCGGCTGGCCAAGAGCAGGAACGTCCCGATCTCGACGATCTCGTTCGGCACCAGCTGGGGCGTGGTAGAAATCCCGCGGGAGGACGGCAGTCGCGAACAAGTCCGCGTGGCGGTGGACGACGAGGCCATGCGTGAGCTCGCGCGGCTGTCCGGCGGCGAGTTCTACACCGCGTCGTCGCTCCAGGAACTGACCAAGGTCTACGACACCTTGGAGCAGCAGATCGGCTACGAGCTGACCAGAGGCGACGCCAGCCGCCCGTGGTTGCTGCTCGGGTTGCTGGTCATCGCCGCGGGCATCGTCATCGGTCTGCTCTATCGCCAGCGTTTGCCGTAGCACCGGTCGCGGGCCCGTGCCGGGCCGCGACAGGGGGAGCTTCATGCGGCCGCGCCGTGTTCCGAGCGAGCCGGATGCGCGCTTTCGTTGTGCGGAATCACCATCACATTCCCATCCGAGTGTCGGTTCGACAGACGGGGCAGCCCGGTCGTGACCGACCGAAACGACCAGGTAGGTTGAACCCCATGTCGAACATCACATCCCGGTCGGTCCTGGTGACCGGCGGTAACCGCGGCATCGGTCTCGCGGTCGCGCAGCGTCTGCTTGCCGACGGTCACAAGGTGGCCGTCACGCATCGTGGGTCGGGGGTCCCGGACGGCCTGTTCGGTGTGAAATGCGATGTGACCGACAGCGAGTCGGTGGACGGCGCGTTCGCCGAGGTGGAGGCGCACCAGGGCCCGGTCGAGGTGCTCGTGGCCAACGCGGGTATCACCGACGACACCCTGCTGATGCGGATGAGCGAGGAGCAGTTCACCCGAGTCATCGACGCGAACCTGACCGGAGCGTTCCGCGTCGCCAAGCGCGCCAACCGCGCGATGCTGCGGGCGCGCTGGGGCCGGATCATCTTCCTCGGCTCGGTGGTCGGCATGGGCGGCGGACCCGGCCAGATCAACTACGCCGCGTCCAAGGCCGGTCTGATCGGTATGGCGCGCTCGATCACCCGTGAGCTCGGCTCGCGTTCCATCACCGCCAACGTCGTCGCGCCCGGGTTCATCGAAACGGACATGACCGCGGCACTGGACGAAAAGTTCCACGACATGGCGAAAGAGTTCATCCCGCTGCAGCGCCTCGGTCAGCCGGAGGATGTCGCGGCCGTCATCAGCTTCCTGGCGTCCGAGGACTCCGGCTACGTCTCCGGCGCCGTGATCCCCGTCGACGGCGGCATGGGCATGGGCCACTGACCACACCGAACGCGTAGCGCGGCCGGTCCCGGCCGCCCGCGGCCAACCCCCACTTCGATCTTCAGGAGAACCGAGAACTCATGGGCGGACTGCTCGAAGGCAAGACCATCCTGGTCACGGGCATCATCACCGATTCGTCGATCGCGTTCCACGCGGCGGCCGTCGCGCAGGAGCAGGGCGCGAAGGTGATCATCACCGGCATCCCGGAGCGGCTGCGGCTGATCGACCGGATCGCCAAGCGCCTGCCCCAGGAGGTCCCGCCGGCCATCGGGCTCGACGTCACCAGCGAAGACGATCTCGCAGGCTTGGCGGACAAGCTGCGGGAACTGGCTCCGCAGGGGATCGACGGAGTGCTGCACTCGATCGCGTTCGCGCCCCGAACCCTGATGGGGCCGGAGGCCCGGCCGTTCCTGGATGGTCCGGGACCGGATGCCGCCAAGGCGTTCGAGATCTCGGCGTGGAGCTACGCTTCGCTGTCGCGCGCGGTGCTGCCGGTGATGAACGAGGGCGGCTCGATCGTCGGCATGGACTTCGATCCACGCACCGCGATGCCGTACTACAACTGGATGGGCGTGGCGAAGGCCGCGCTGGAGTCGGTGAACCGGTACGTCGCACGAGAGGTGGGCACGGCCAAGAAGATTCGCTCCAACCTCATCGCCGCCGGTCCGATCAAGACGCTGGCAGCCAAGGCGATCGCGGGCACCGCGACCGACGACGCGGCCAAGCTCAACCAGCTCAACACCTACTGGGACGGCGCGTCGCCGATCGGCTGGGACGTCGACGACCCCACGGTGGTGGCGAAGTCGATCGTGGCGCTGCTGTCGGACTGGCTGCCGGGCACCACCGGCTCGATCATCTACGTCGACGGCGGGGCCAGCCACAACACCTGGTTCCCGGAGGACATGGCGATCAACTGAGCCGGATCGGATGGGAGACACTGTGGTTCGGACCGCCGACGCGCTGCTGCTGCTGTCCTTCGGCGGTCCGGAGCGTCCGGAGGACGTGATGCCGTTCCTGGAGAACGTCACGCGGGGCAGGGGAGTGCCGCGCGAGCGTCTGGAAACGGTCGCCGAACACTATCTGCACTTCGGCGGCGTCTCGCCGATCAACGCGCTCAATCGCGACATCATCGCGGCGGTCGAGGTCGAATCGGCCGCCGCCGGCTTGGATCTGCCGGTCTACTTCGGTAACCGGAACTGGCATCCCATGGTGGAGGACACCGTCGCGCGCATGGCCGCCGACGGTATCCGGTCCGCACTGGTCTTCCCGACATCGGCCTGGGGCGGCTACTCCGGCTGTCTGCAGTACCACGAGGACATCGCCAGGGCGCGTGCGGCTTTCGGCGCGGGCGCGCCCGACCTGCTGAAGCTGCGCCAGTACTTCGACCACCCGCTGCTGATCGAGACCTTCGCCGACGCCATCCGTGCGGCCCGCGATCGGCTCGCGGCCGAGCACCGCGCCGAGGCGCGCCTGGTGTTCACCGCTCACTCCATTCCGGTGTCGGCCGACGCCGCTGCGGGACCGCCCGCCGACGGCGGGCGGCTCTACAGCCGTCAGGTGGCCGAAGCCGCCCGATTGTGCGCCGCGGCAAGCGGTTTCGCCGATTACGACGTGGTCTGGCAGTCTCGTTCCGGTCCACCGCAGGTGCCGTGGCTGGAGCCGGACATCGTCGACCATCTGGACGACCTCGCCGCCAAGGGGGTCGGCGCCGTGATCGTCTGTCCTGTCGGCTTCGTCTCCGACCATCTCGAAGTCATCTGGGACCTGGACAACGAGGCCGCGCAGCGGGCCGCCGAACTCGGTATGGGATTCGCCCGGACCGCTACGCCGGGAGCCGATCCGCGCTTCGCGCAGCTGGTCGTCGAACTGATCTCCGAGCAGCTGCGCGGCGCCGAACCTCGTCGGCTGGGTGCGGTCATGGGCCATGGCTGCACGAGCAACGGCACGCCCTGTGCTGTGGGCTGTTGCGCGGTGCCGCGCCGTCCCACTATTGGGAACTGACATGGATCCGGCGCGATAGCATCAACTGCGCCTGTGACCATTCACCTTCGAATCTCTGGGGGGTATCTCTCGATGACCTATGCCGATGTGCTGACCAATGCCGCGCTGCTCGATCCGCACGCCTGGTCCGATGCGAACGTGTGGACCGTGGCTCTGGACTCCACCGAGGCCAGGCGGCGCGGCCGTAGCAGTGGCCGCGGCGGTTTCTCGGTCGGTGGTCTGCTGCTGTGCATCGGTGTCGTGGCCGTGGTGATCGGACTCGTAGTCTGGCTGCGCAAGCGGGGCAACTCCTCGAACCAGCCGCAGCAGTACCCGCAACAGCAGTATCCCCAGGGGCAGCAGTACCCCCAGCCGTATCCTCCGCAGCAAGGTTTGCCGGGGCAGCCGCAGTATCCGACGCCGCCGCAGTACCAGCAGCCGTATACGCCGCCGCAGGCGCAACCGCAGTATCAGCAGTACCCCCAGCAGCAGCAGTATCCTCCGCAGCAGCAGTACCAGCCGCCGCATCCTCCGCAGCGGTGAGCATCCGACCGCTGCGCGTTCAGAAGTTCGTGGCGGTCAGGCGGGTGTAGACACCGGGGAAACCGGGGCGGGCCGTGCCCTCGCCCCAGGACGCGACACCGGCGAGACGTCCATCCACGAGAAGTGGTCCGCCATCGTCGTATCGGGCGGCGTCGGCGGCTGTGCCCGCGCAGAGCATGGTTTGCGGATCGAAGGCAGGACCATAGGCGGCGGCGCACTCGGCGTCGGTGACCAGAGGAACGCTCGCCGCGCGCAGCCGAGTGTTGTTTTCGTCGGTCTCGGAGGTCGCCCCCCAGCCCAGAACGGTTCCGGCGCCCGAAGTCGGCGCGGCGATGGGGATCGTCGGACCGGGCTGGGGGTGGTCGAGGGTCAGGATCGCCACGTCGTCGTGATAGACGGTGGTGGTCTCGGGCCCGGTCGTCCGGAAGTCGGGATGGATGCGAACGTCCCTGACCTGCACTGTGTTTCCGTCCCGCCCGTGTAGGTCGTCGCGGCCGAAGGTGACGGTGAGCGTCTGGGTGAGCGGCTGTGCCGGCGCCACGCAGTGCGCTGCGGTGATCACCTGGTCCGGTGCGATCAGCGCGCCGCCGCAGAACTGGCCGGACGGACGGGTGAGGAACAACGGCGTGCCGATGGCCGCCAGCCACGGATACTCCGCTGTGGTCGCGTCGGCGCCGCCCACGATCGCCGAAGCAGGGGCGTGCAAACCGAGACCGATCAGTACGGTGAGGGCTGCTGTGCGGCTTCGGCGAGAAATGCGCATGTCACACCATCCGGACCTGACGTCAGCGGCTTCCGCGGGCCGAGGCGTGCACGGCGACCAGACGGGCGGCGCGGATCGCGTCCCACAGTGGGCGCAGCAACGATTCCTGCGCGCCGATCGCGCTGGCGGAGGTGGGCGCGGACGCGGGTTCCCGTTGCGCCACCGTGAGGATCGCCGCGACATGATCGGCGGTGTCGAGAATCCGCCTGGCACGCAATGGAATCGACTCGGGGTAATCGTGGCGCGAGTAGTCGGCGAGTTCGGCTTCGATGAGTTCGCGCGGATCGCAGTCGGCCGCCGCGAGCGACGTGGTGTGCAGTTTCATCAGCGCGTCGGCGGCGTCACGGACGGCTTCACGCATCGCGTATTCCGCCTCGCCGAGCGACATGTCCGAGCCGGGCGCTACGGGGATGGGCGTGCTGTAGACGGTCCACTGCAGGGTGTCGTCGTCGGCCCACTGCGGGATGAGTCCGGTGCCGTCGGCACCCGGCACACCGATCAGGATGCCCTCCTCGGACTCGATCGCGTCGGCGGCGAACGCCGTGCCCGAGGGGAGTCCGCGCACGTCACCGGGGACGGGGAGCACCAATCGCAGCTGCGCCCCGGGCTGGGCCATCGTCTCCCGGATCACTTTGAGCAGCGCCATGACTCCGCTTCCCGGCAGGTTGCCGTGCGCGGACCAGGGTAGGTCGGTACGGCCGCCGGTGAGCGGGTCGCCCGCCGCGATCGTGTGCTTCGGCGCCCACGCGTGCAAGGCGGCCAAAACGTCGTCGGGCGCGCTGCGGCCGGCCAGCCAGGAGCTCGCCCACACCGTCAGCGTCGCACTTGGAGAGCACATAATTATCGAGCATAAAGGGTGGGCGCTACCGGTGGGCATCCATGCGCGAGGGCGTTGGTGAGCAGCACGGAAACCATGGGCGCGGCGCCGCCGACCACGACCGGGTCGGTGCGGACACCGTCCGGCATCGGTCCGCCGCGCGCACGAGCCGCCGGCAGTCTAGTCCGGTTCGGTGACAAAGTCGATGAGCCGCTCCACCGCCCCGATCAGCGGTGGCTCCAGGTCACGGAAGGAGGTCACCGCGCCGTACACTCGCCGCCAGCCTTCCTGCGGCGTGCCCCAGCGCAGACGCGTACACACACCGGTCTTCCAGTCCTCGTCGCGTGGGACCTGCGGCCACCGCTGTATCCCGACGGTCGCCGGTCGCACCGCCTGCCACACGTCGACGAACGGGTGCCCGGTCACCAGGACGTGCGGCCCGAGCCCGGTGGTCAGCTGCGTCTCCTTCGATCCGGTCACCAGATGATCGACCAGCACGCCGACTCTTCTGCCCGGGCCCGGCTCGAATTCCGTGAGGCGTTCCGCGAGATTGTCCAGCCCCTGGAGCTGCTCCACGACCACCCCCTCGACGCGCAGGTCGTGGCCCCACACCCGCTCGACCAGCGCGGCGTCGTGCACACCTTCGACCCATATGCGGCTGCCGCGGGCCACCCTGGCACGCAGGCCCTCCACCCGGGTGGAGCCGGAGGCGGAACGGTTCGGCGTCTTCGGCGCGGCCGCCGACGGCCGCACCAGCGTCACGGGCTCACCATCGATGAGGAACGCGGCCTCGCGCAGGGCGAACAGGCGCACCGCGCCGCGGGCGTCCTCCAGTTTCACGAACTCGCCGTCGTAGCTGCGATCGAATCCGACGACCGCGCCGCAGAATCCGGTGGCGGCGTCCTCGACGACCAGATCGCGTTCCGCGATGACGGTCGGTACCGTCCGTTTCTTCGATCGAGGATGTCCGGTGAAGATGTCGCCATACCTGTCGCGCCCGCTCACCTGCTTGAAGCTAGCACCGCCGCTGCGGCTTTCGCTTCATCCGGGGCGCCGCGCGTCCGCGCGCGGAATTCACCCTGAGTACTCGTGAAGGTCGCGCCCCAGATCAAGACCAGCGCACTACAGTGGTCGTGTGGCCGCAATTTTTTGGCTGGTCGCGGGTATCCTGCTCGCGGCGGCGGAGATGCTCACCGGCGACTTCACGCTGCTGATGCTGGGTATCGCCGCGCTCGGCACGGCGGGCGTCAGCGCGTCGACCGCCAGCTCGCCCGTGGTGGACGCCATCGTTTTCGCGGTGATCTCGGCGGTGCTGTTCCTCGGCGTCCGCCCGATCATCCGGCGGCGCTTCGGAACTCCGCCGCCGACGCCGACGAACGTGGACGCCTTGCCGGGCAAGACCGCTCTGGTGCTCGAACAGGTCGCGGCGCACTCCGGCCAGGTGAAATTGGGCGGGGAGGTGTGGACAGCGCGGCCGATGGACACGACCGAAGTCTATGAACCGGGTACGACCGTGTATGTCATGAAGATCGACGGCGCGACCGCCGTCGTCTGGAAGGGGCCTTGATGGCTGTACTGATCGTTGCCGCCGTCCTGATCTTGCTGGTCGTGGTGGTGGTCTTCAAATCGATCGCACTGGTGCCGCAGGCCGAGGCGGCGGTGATCGAGCGACTGGGCCGGTATTCGCGCACCGTGTCCGGCCAGCTCACCTTCCTCGTGCCGTTCGCCGACCGGATCCGCGCCAAAGTGGATCTGCGGGAGCGGGTGGTGTCGTTCCCGCCGCAGCCGGTGATCACCGAGGACAACCTCACCCTGCACATCGACACCGTGGTCTATTTCCAGGTGACCAGCCCGCAGGCGGCGGTGTACGAGATCAGCAACTACATCGCCGCCGTCGAGCAGTTGACCGTCACCACGTTGCGCAACGTGGTCGGCGGCATGACGCTCGAGCAGACGCTCACCTCCCGCGACGCGATCAACGGCCAGTTGCGCGGCGTGCTGGACGAGGCGACCGGGCGCTGGGGCTTGCGCGTCGCGCGGGTCGAGCTGAAGAGCATCGATCCGCCGCCGTCGATCCAGGAGTCGATGGAGAAGCAGATGAAGGCCGACCGCGAGAAGCGCGCCATGATCCTCACCGCGGAGGGCCAGCGCGAATCGGCGATCAAGACGGCCGAGGGCTCGAAACAGGCGCAGATCCTGTCCGCCGAGGGCGCCAAGCAGTCGGCGATCCTGGCTGCCGAAGGTGAACGGCAGAGCCGCATCCTGCGGGCACAGGGTGAGCGCGCCGCCTCCTACTTGCAGGCGCAAGGCCAGGCCAAGGCCATCGAGAAGGTCTTCGCCGCCATCAAATCCGGTAAGCCGACGCCGGAATTGCTTGCCTACCAGTACATGCAGACGCTGCCCATGGTCGCGCGCGGCGACGCGAACAAGGTGTGGTTGGTGCCGAGCGATTTCGGCAAAGCACTGGAAGGGTTCGCCAGAAACTTCGGCACGCAAGGCGAGGACGGCGTGTTCCGGTACGAACCGCCCGCTTCCGACGGCGCGGAAGTCAAGCCGGAGGACGACTCCGATGTCGCGGACTGGTTCGATACCGCGCCCGATCCGACCATCGAGCGTGCCGTGCGTGCCGCCGAGGCGACGGCGCGGACTCCGGTCGAGGGGCTGATGCCGACACCGCCCCCGCAGAGCTTCGAACCTTCGCCGCACCAGCCGGTCATCCCTCCGCAAGAGGCTTTCCCGGGTCCGCAGCAGTCGCCACAACAACAGCAGCCACCGCAGCAACCCCCGGCCCAGCGCCCGGACGACCCGCAGGGCCGTCCGTGGCAGCCGCCGGAGAACTTGTCGAAGTAGCGCCCGCACCCCGCCCCGGACTCCGCCCGAGTCCGGGGCGGTCGTGTCGGCGCGGCCGGAATCGCTCAGCCGGGCAGTCCGGCGGCGCGGATCGCGGGAAGGATGACGTCGGCGACGCCACGCATGCCTTGCGGGGTGAGGTGATACGGGATGAGTGTTTCGGTCGCGATGACCGGGTCGATCCAGCGGACACCGGCGGGCGCGCACGCGTCGCGGCCCTCCGACGCGACGCGGGTGTCGACGTAGGTCGCCCCGTGGGCCGCGGCGGCGCGGGCTACCACGGTGTTGAGGCGGTCGAAGGCGGCTTGCACGTGTGCGGCATCGGACGGGCGCAGGCCGACCAGGTCGGGGCAGCCCCCGTCGCGGACATAGCGCGGCCAGCCGTCGACGACGATTCGCGCCTTCGGGGAGCGGATCGAGATCTGTTGTAACGCGGTGGCATACGACCCCGCGATCGCGTCGATGTCGGCGTCCCAATCCGGGCCCGCGCAGGTTCCGGCGCCGAAGAGTCCATAGACGTGGCAGGCGACGACATGCTCGGCCATCAAGGCGTCATTGGCGCCGATGTGCACCGTGACCAGCCTGGTGCCGGGGCCGAGGGCATCGAATTGGGGCGGGATGCCCGGCCCCTGCGCGGCGGTGAGGTCGGGGATGCGCGCGGAATTGCAGGTGCGGTCGTCGAGCCGCAGGCCCAGCTCCCGGGCGATCAGCTTCGGCGTGTTCGCGGTCGAGCGGAGGCATCTCGGCGGCGCCGACAGGTCGAAGTTACGCACCCCCGTGGTGGCCGCTCCGGAATCACCCAACGCGACATACTCGGCACCGCCGGTGGACGCCGCGTCGGCCGGGACGGCGGCACCCGCGGCGATCAGGCAGGCGGCGACCAGTACGGCGCGCGGAAGATTCGTCATGCCGGGTCCTGTCCGTCCGGTCCTGGGCGCGATCACGGGACATGCACGTCTGTGCCGAACGCTACCCGGCAAGCCGGGCCCGCGGGCGGAATCGGGTGGCAGACTTCCAGGTATGACGACACCTGGATGGGCCGACGTGGACCGCTATCTCGTGGAGACGTTGGTGGCGGATCCCGATACGGATGGCGCGCTGGAGGCGAACAAGGCAGCCGGCCTGCCCGCGATCGACGTGTCCGCGCCCCAGGGGAAGTTCCTCCACCTGCTGGCCAGGACGGTCGGAGCGCAGCGGGTGCTGGAGATCGGCACGCTCGGCGGATACAGCACGATCTGGCTCGCCCGCGCCGTAGGGGCCGAGGGCCGGGTGGTCACGCTCGAGTTCGCCGCCCAGCACGCCGAGATGGCGCGCGCGAACCTGGAGCGGGCGGGCGTCGGCGACCGGGTCGAGATCCGGGTCGGCGCCGCGCTGGACAGTCTGCCCGTGCTCGCGGAAGAGGACCCGGACCCGTTCGATTTGGTATTCATCGACGCGGACAAGGTGAACAACTCGAACTACGTGCTGTGGGCGCTGAGGCTGACCCGGCCGGGCTCGGTGATCATCGTCGACAACGTGGTCCGCGGCGGAGCGATCGCCGAGGAGCACTCCGAGGACCCGAATGTCCAGGCCAGCCGCGAGCTGGTCGAGTTGCTCACCGCCGAGCCGAGCCTGGACGCGACCGTGGTCCAGACCGTCGGCAGCAAGGGCTGGGACGGCTTCGCGTATGCCGTGGTGAACGGCGACAGCTTCGAGTGAACCGCCTGGGCTAAGGCTCCAGTACCACCTTGCCCATCGTCGCGCGCGTCTCCAGCGCGCGGTGCGCGGCGGCCGCGTCGGCAAGCGCGAAGCGGTGTACCGCGGGGCGCAGCCGGCCTGCGGCCGCCTCGGCCATGGCGAGGTCTTCGAGCACACGCAAGTCGCCGCCGACGCGTGCCAGCATCGGCGGGCCGACCACCATCTCGGAGGTGATGCCGCGTTCGGCGAGCTCGTCGGCCGACAGCCGCACCGGTCCGTCGCCGTTCGACTTGCCGGACCAGCCGTAGACCAGATGCTGCCCGCCCGGTGCGAGCAGGTCCACGCCCGCCCGGCCGACGCCTCCGCCCACCGAGTCGAACAGCACGTTCGCCCCGCGGGTGCCGACGTGGGTCCGCACCTGGTCGGGCCAGTCCGGCAACAGGTAGTCCACCGCCAGGTCGGCGCCGTTGCGCCGCACCTGCTCCACTTTCGCCGCGCCACCGGCCAAGCCGATCACCGTCGCTCCGGCGTTCTTGGCGTATTGCACCAACAGGGTGCCGATGCCGCCCGCCGCGGCGGTCACCAGGGCGACGCTGCCGGGCCCCACATCGGTGAACTGGAGTATCCCCATGGTCGTTCGCCCGGTGCCGATCATGGCCACCGCCTCGGCCGCGTCCAGGTTCGCCGGAATCTCGTGCAGCCGGGCGGCGTCCGTCACCGCCAGCTCGGCGTAGCCGCCGGGCACCGCGCCCAGATGGACCACCACCCGCGCACCGAGCAGGCTCGCGGCCACGTCGTCGCCGACGCGGTCGACGGTGCCCGCGACTTCGCGTCCGGGAACGGTCGGCAGCTCCGGCAAGGGGAACGGCCCGGGCTCGCCCTCGCGCAGCGCGGTGTCGACCAGGTGCACCCCCGCCGCCGCCACCGCGATGCGGACTTGGCCGGGGCCGGGGACAGGATCGGGGACGGTCTCGTACCGCAAGTTCTCGGTCGGCCCGAAGGCGTGGAGGCGAATGGCGTGCACGATGGCTCCTGTTCGTGAGAGGGTCGCCGCCAGCCTGCAACCTCAACTCATGTCGAGGTCAACCGGTCCCGTCGCGCGGCCCTGGCCTCGAATCCGTCGCAGAGGGCGTCGAGCCCGTCGTAGAGCAGTTCCCGCTGGGTCAGGTCACTCGCCCCGCTACCGGCGAGGTCGGCCAGGGCGGGTGGGACCGGACCGTGCGGCGTGCCGTTCAACAGGGTCCGCAGCGCGTTGTCGCCGCCGGGGTCGATCCCCTTGCGGGCCATCAGTTCCGCGCTGATCTCCGGCAGCGTGGCGCCGGAGATGTGGTTCCATACCGTGAAGGACATGCTGGTCGCCTCCCGGGTGGACACGCCCAGTTCCAGGAATCCCTCCACCAACCAGGCCAGACAGGCCAGGCTCTGCGGTCCGAAGCTGTAGCGCGGGGTGGCGAAGGTGAGCAGCACCCACGGATGTTGCCGGTACAGGGCCCAGTCGATCTCGGCGGCGATGCGGACGCGGTCGCGCCAGGTCCACCTGTGTCCCTCCGGATCGGGGTACGGGTTGCGCCGGGCCACTTCGTCGGTCATCAACGCGAGCAGTTCGTCTTTGTTCGCGACGTGGCGATACAGCGACATGGCGCCGACACCCAGCCGGTCGGCGATGCGCCGCATGGACAGCGCGTCCAAGCCCTCGGCGTCGGCGAGCTCGATCGCGGTGTCGACGATTGCGGTGCGGTGCAGCATGCGTACACTGTACCCGGAGTCATGCGTACGACGTACGCGCCAGCGGAAGGATGTTCGGACATGACAGACGTGCGGTCGGCGCGGCCCGCGCCGTCCACGGCGGGCTCACGCCGGGCGTGGCTGGGCCTCGCGGTCCTGCTGCTGCCGGTGCTGCTGGTGTCGATGGACATCTCGGTGCTGTTCCTCGCGCTGCCGACGCTGACCCTCGATCTGGATCCCTCGGCGGACCAGCAGTTGTGGATCCTGGACATCTACGGGTTCCTGATCGCGGGCCTGCTGATCACCATGGGCAATGTCGGCGACCGGATCGGGCGGCGCAACATCCTGCTGGCGGGCGCGGCGGTCTTCGGCGTCGCGTCGGTGATAGCCGCCTTCGCGCCCAGCGCGGGCGTGCTGATCGCGGCGCGGGCGCTGATGGGCATCGGCGGCGCGACCCTGCTGCCGTCGAGCCTGGCGCTGATCTCGAGCCTGTTCCCGGACGTCCGGGAGCGAGCCGCCGCGATCGGCGTGTGGACGGCGTTCTTCGCGGGCGGCTCGGCCGTCGGACCGATCATCGGCGGCGTGCTGCTGCACCACTTCTGGTGGGGCTCGGTGTTTCTCATCAACCTCCCGGTGCTGCTGATCCTGCTCGTGTTCGGCCCGTTCGTCCTGCCCGAACACCGCGCGGGCGCGCTGGGGCCACTGGACCTGCCGAGCGTCGTCCTGTCGATCGGGGGCATCCTTCCGGTGGTGTATGGCATCAAGCACGCCGCGACCGAAGGGATCGACGCGCAGGCGATCGTCATCGCGCTGATCGGCGCGGTGATTCTCACCGCGTTCGTCCGCAGGCAGCGACAGCTCGACGAACCCCTGCTCGACCTGCGATTGTTCACCCGGCCCCAATTCTCCGTGGCCATCGGCTCCAGCCTGGTAGGCATGATGTCGCTGGCCGGACTGAGCTATCTGACCAGCATCTACCTGCAGTCGGTGACCGGGCGCACGCCGCTGGCGGCGGCGCTGCTGGGCATCCCGATGGCGATCGCGGTGTTCGTCTTCTCGATGGGTGGCGCACGGGTCGGACATCGGTTCGGCGCCCGCGCCACCTTCGTGTTCGCCTTGCTCGCCTCCGCGGCGGGCAACTTGATGCTGCTCGGTGTCGGCCCGCACGAGGGGCTCTGGTGGTACCTGGCGGGCTCCACGATCGCCGGAGTGGGCTACGGTCTGGCCTTCACGTTGGTGTCCGAAGTCGCGGTGTCCTCGGTGCCGCCGGAGCGGGCCGGCTCGGCGGTGGGTATCTCGGAGACCAGCTTCGAACTGGGCAATGCGCTGGGCCTGGCGTTGCTCGGTTCGCTCGCTGCGCTGATCTTCCGGTCCGGCGGCGACTACGCCTCGACGCTCGGCGAGACCATCCAGCAATCCGGCGGCAACGCCGTGCTGATCGAGTCGGCGCGCCGATCCTTCGTCGACGGGATGCACATCGCGGTGGCTGTCGGCGCGACCGCCCTCGCGGCGATGGCGCTGATCGCGCGGTTCGCCTCCCCGGGCCCACGCTGAGTCGACCCGGGGTCAGCGGCCGAACACCGCCGTCACGATCTCGGCGGCCCAGCGGTTCATCGGCCGGATGACCGCGCCGTGCACCCAGCGCAGCGGCCGCACCACGATCGCGTGCCAGACGACCGCCACGGCGGCGAATACCGGACGCAGCACGTAGCGGTACACCGCCCGGCACGGCGCCACCAAGAGGACGCCCACGATAACGGTGGCCACCCACCACCCGTAACGGGCGCTCGCGCGCACCACTCGCCACAGCGGGCGCAGCACCCAGCGCCACAACTGCGACAGCGGCCAGACGATCAGCCACTTCACCGTGCTATGGCATATCCACGCGATGGCATGGGCGATCGGGAACACGACCCAGCGCAGCAGCCAGGCTCCAGCCGGGCGAATCAGTCTGCGCCAGAGAAAGATCTCGACTGCGTGCCGGAGTGGTCGCAGCAGGTACTCCAGCAGGATGCTGACGAGCGGGGTGAGGATCAGACCCCACAGCAAGTGCTGCACCACCCAGCCCCACAGGAAGTCTTTCGCGAGGATCCAGGCGGGCCGCAGCACCCGGTGCCAGATCAGCTCCGCCGCCGGAACCAGCAGGCGCCGCGCAACGAACACCAGCGCGGCGCCGGTGACGCGGCCCAGCAGGACGATTCCCTCCCACAGCAGCCGGATCGGAACGAGCACCACGATCGCGATCCCGCGCGCGATCCATTGGGCGATCGAGACGTGGGTGTCCGGCGTGGACATGGCGTTCCCCCTCGGCTGGCGCACGGGGGAAATGCCCCTGGCGAAAGAGTTTGTGCGGAGCCTACATTCGAGCACACGGCCGTGGCCGGGCGCGTGAGTAGAAATGCTCGAGTCGCGCACGGGCGCGCTGTCTCTCGAACGATGGCCTGCGGACTCGCCGCGTTGCGCACGAAGTTGTGCGATCCACCGTCGAGCTCGGCGGACACCGCGGACTCGCCGCGTTGCGCACGAAGCTGTGCAATCCACTATCGAGTTCGGCCGACACCGCCGGCTCACCTCGGCGCACGTGCCGCGCCTGTGTCCCTCGGCAACGCGTTCACCCTCGATTCCGACAGCGAGCTCCTGAGTCGGCGCACCTACGGCGCCCTCGGCATCACCGCCTACCTCACGCGGCAGGATTCGCCGCAGCTCGCGTGCGACCACATCCCGGGCCGCGTGATCACGTGAACGCCGGGTGGGTGCACCGGTCTGCGCCTACAGTCGAATTCGTGCATCACACCCGGGCCTCGAACAACGGTCGGCCCATCGCCGAGCGGGTGGCGACGCGGCTGCTGTATCCCACATCGCGTCCGCGCGCGCAGGCGCTGCGCGCCGCGGTCGACGGGAAGATCGTGCTGGTCACCGGTTCGTCGCACGGCATAGGCAAGGCCAGTGCGCGCGCACTGGCGGCGGCGGGCGCGACGGTCCTGCTCGTCGCCCGTTCCGGTGCCGAACTCGAGCAACTGGCCGCGGAGATCGCCGCCGCGGGCGGCGTCGCGCACAGCTACCCCACGGATCTCACCGACATGGACGCCGTCGAACGTCTCGGCCGCGGCCTCCTCGACGAGCACGGCCATCTCGACGTGGTGATCAACAACGCGGGCAAATCGATTCGCCGCCCGATCGACGAGTCCTATGACCGGTTCCACGATTTCACCCGCACCATCGATGTGAACTACCTCGGTCCGGTGCGGCTGCTGCTCACGTTGCTGCCCGCCATGCGCGCTCGCGGACGAGGCCACATCGTCAATGTGTCCACCTGGGGTGTGCGCATGCCGCCCGCGCCGCGCTGGGCGGCCTACGGCGCGTCCAAGTCCGCCTTCGACGTCTGGCTGCGCAGCGTCGCGGCCGAAGTCGCCCACGACGGCGTCACGACCACTTCGATCTACCTGCCGCTCGTGCACACCAGAATGAGCGCGCCCACCGACTTCAGCCGTGTCCCCGGGCTCACCGTGAACGAGGCCGCGGACCTTGTCTGTCACGCGGTGACCGCCAAGCCGCGCGAAATCGCCCCGTGGTGGGCGGCTCCGGTACAGGCGTGGACCGATCTGACCCGTATCCACGCCCAGCGGTTCATGGAACGGGCGTTCCGCCGCTGACCCGGTACGGCCGGGACATCCGGACGACACGCCGGGACATAGGATCGACGGATGCGTGAATCCGCCGCGACCGGCCTGGCTGCGTCCGGTCTCACGACGGTGCTCG
Organism: Nocardia sp. CY15; assembly: GCF_009829295.1. NCBI lineage: Bacteria > Bacillati > Actinomycetota > Actinomycetes > Mycobacteriales > Nocardiaceae > Nocardia > Nocardia sp. CY15. The sequence goes on along the minus strand of NZ_VUOT01000015.1, from coordinate 68,041 downwards.
CGCTCGCCGACTCGCGGCTGCCGATCGGCGGGCACGTGCACTCCGGAGGTGTGGAAGAAGCTGTCGCATCCGGTTTGGTCCGCGACGTCGCGACGGTGGAGCTGTATCTGCGCCGCCGCATCCGGACCTCGGGACTGGTGGCCGCGTCGCTCGCCGCGGCGGTGTGCGCGGGGGAACTGGATCCGGCGCGCGCGGAGACGGAAGCGGACGCCCGGACGCCCGCGCCCGCGGCGCGGGCCTCGTCCCGCGCGCAAGGCCGAGGACTGTTGCGGTTGGCGAAGCAGTTGTGGCCCCGGCACGACTGGTCCGCGCTGGGCACGACACCGCATCTGTCCACGGTGTTCGGAATGGTCGGCGCGGCCGCAGAGGTGCCACCCCGGGAGACCGCGGGTGTGGTGGTCTACACCACGCTGACCGGCGCGGCCACTGCCGCGCAGCGTTTGCTGGCCCTCGACCCCGCCGCGATCGCCGCGTGCGCGATCCGGCTGGCCGAGTTGTGCGACCGCGTCGCCGCCGAGGCCGTGACCGGTCTCGCAGCGATGTCCGATCCGCTGCAGGACGTGCTCGCCGAGCGTCACCGGCACCGTGACATGCCCCTGTTCGCGAGCTGAAGCCCCGGAAGAAGGAGACGCCATGCCCCCGCACCTGATCGACGGTGAGCCGCACGACCACGGGCACGATCGTCCGAAACGGACCCGCACGCCCGGGGAAGCGCTGCGCGTAGGCATCGGCGGCCCGGTGGGCTCCGGCAAGACCGCTCTGGTGGCCGCGCTGTGCAGGCAGTTGCGTGACGAGCTGTCGCTGGCGGTGCTGACCAACGACATCTACACCACCGAGGACGCCGACTTCCTGCGCAGGCACGCCGTGCTGCCGGACGAGCGGATCACCGCCGTGCAGACCGGCGGCTGCCCGCACACCGCCATCCGCGACGATATCACCGCCAACCTCGACGCCATCGACGATCTGGTCGCGGCCAACCCGCCGCTGGATCTGATCCTGGTCGAATCCGGCGGCGACAATCTCACCGCGACCTTCTCCTCCGGTCTGATCGACGTGCAGATCTTCGTGGTCGACGTGGCGGGCGGCGACAAGGTGCCGCGCAAAGGCGGTCCCGGTGTGACATTCTCGGATCTGCTGGTGGTCAACAAGACCGATCTGGCGCCGCTGGTCGGCGCGGACCTCGGTGTGATGGAGCGGGACGCGGCACGGGTACGGGGCGACCGGCCGACGGTGCTCGTCTCGCTCACCGAGGATCCCGCCGCCACGCCGGTGCTGGCCTGGGTGCGCGCGCAACTGCGCGCGGTAGCCGAGCAGGACCGGGCGGGTGCGGGCGAATCCGCCGCGGCGCACTGAGTTCGCCGTTGCGCACGGAATTACGAATAGTCGCAGGCCGCACCGCGCTTCCGGAGATCCACGCGACCGGCGGGTTGTCGGCCCGCCGTACCGGACCGCGCGTGGTGCATCTGATCGGCACCGCGGCGACGCCACTGGGAGGTGACGAACTCGACGTAGTGATCGTGGTCGCCCCGGGCGCCGAACTGGTGGTGCGCTCGGTCGCGGCGACGCTCGCGCTACCGGGCTCGGCGACGCCGCTGTCGCTCGGGCGCTGGCGCCTCGAGGTCGGTAGCGGGGGAGCCCTGGATTTCGATCCCGAGCCGATGATCGTCGCGGGCGGGGCGCGACACCACACGGTCACCACGATCCGGCTGGCGTCCGGCGCTCGGCTACGTTTGCGCGAACGTGTCCAGATCGGCCGCGCCGGCGAGGACGGCGGCCAGTGGCGGGGGGATCTGATCGCCGACGTCGAGGACACACCTCTGCTGCGTCACCGGTTGACGCTGGGCGCGGACACACCGGCCGATGACGCGCTGGCCGCGCCACGGGCACTGGAGAGCGAGCTCGTCTATCCGGACGCATGCATCACTGCGACGACAGGGTTGACGCAGACCCGGCTACCGCTGGCAGCGGGCGGCAGTTTGTTCACCCGTACCGGGTCGCTGTTGAGCGCCTCGGGATGAGCACCCGGGGGCGATAGTGCGGCGCGTGCAACGCCGTGGTCGTCCTCGGTCGCGAGTCGCTGCGGAGTTCGTCTCTTACAGGTGTGAACCGGTCGAGACGTGGAGATAGAAAGGGTGGGAACCCGACAGCGTCGTCGGGTTCCCACCTTTTCGGCCGGTGCCTGGTGAACGCCATCCGATCAGCCGTCGGCTCCCTCCGAGGCCGTCTGGTCGGCCTCCGGAGCTGTCTCGTTCGACTGCTGAGCGGAGTCGGCGACTCCCGGAGCCGGATCGGCCGACTCCGGCGCGCTCAACGCCTGCGGAGGCGCGCTGAGGGCGTGCAACGCTCCGAGCCCCGCTCCGATGCCCGCACCGATGGCAGTGAAGGGGACGGCCATCAGCGCCGCGCCGTAGGCGGCCCCGATCGGGCCCGCCGCGAGGCCGATCGGCGCGAACGGCAGACCGATGGCGAAGCCGAGGCCACCGCCGAACGCGGCCCCGACCAGGGCGAACGGGCTCGCGAACGCGAAGCCCGCCGCAGCGCCGATCGCGGCGGCGCCCATGGTCTGGCCTGCGACGCGGTCGGACCTGGTGCGCTCCATCCCGATCGAGTCGAAGAAGGTCGCCATATTGGCCTCGGCCATCGCCGCGCCGTCGTTGATCTGGATCGCCTGCTCCCGGTACAGCCACTCCGGCGCGTCGATCTGGACATCACCGAAGCGCAACTTGCCGGGAGGCGGTGCGATCGGCGGCACGGGGGCGACCGGAACCGGCGCGTGCAGCCCTACCAGCGGAGCGAGGTAGTTGCTGTCCGGCAGTGGACGAGCCCATTGCAACGAGCTGAGGATGTCGTCCGGAATCCGCAGACCCTCGTACGGCCGCACGTTCGGCGCCTCGGCCCCCGGCCACTGGGCCGACGGGTGCGTCCGATCGGTGACGTCCGTTCTGATCGAAGGGACGGACGGATCGGGCTCGGCGTTCGCGGTGCCGGTGCCCACCAGCGCCAGAACGAGGGGAATCGTCCCCGCCGCGACGATGGAGCCCAGCTTCGGTCGCCGCGGTGTGGGTTCGCGGTGCTTGCCTGTGCCCATAGATCACCTTTCATCCGAGGGAGACGTCGACGCCTCACATTCGGATCTGCTGGCGACCTGGATTGGTCCAGCGCGCTATAACGATCGCGCGTCAGCCTGCTTTGGCATCGGTGTGCGCCTTGTCCACGGCCACTCGGCTGTTGGTGGAGGCGCCGAGAGCGGCCGCCAGTTCTTCGGCGTCCTCGTCGTCGCCGGTGCTGATGGCCTCCAGGGCTAGTCGGGCGAACACCCACTGCTCGGTGGCCGCCATCTGCCCCCGGCTGCGCCCGAGGAAGGTGACGAACCACTGGATGACGGTGACGATCCGGCTCCGATAGCCGACCAGGTAGTACAGATGCAGCGCCAACCAGGCCAGCCACGCGATGAAGCCGCCGAATTCCAGCTTGCCCACCTGGCACACGGCGCTGAACCGCGAGATGGTGGCCATGCTGCCCTTGTTGAAGTACTTGAACGGCTTGCGCTGTTGCGGCGTCTGGCCTTTCAATCCGGCCTTGATCTGCTTGGCGGCGTAGGTCGCGCCCTGGATGGCGCCCTGCGCCTGGCCGGGCACGTTCGGCACCGACATGAGGTCACCGACCACGAAGACGTTCGGGTGGCCCTTGACGGTCAGATCCGGTTCGACGACGACCCGGCCCGCGCGGTCGACCTCGGTGCCGTCGGACTGGTCGGCGATCATCTTGCCCAGCGGACTGGCCTGCACGCCCGCCGACCACACCTTGCATGCCGACTCGATGCGGCGGATCGTGCCGTCGGAGTCCTTCACCGTGACGCCGAACGCGTCGACATCGATCACCATGGCATTGAGCTGGATCTCCACGCCCATCTTCTCGAGGCGCCGCTCGGCCTTACCGCCGAGGTTCGGCCCCATTGGCCCGAGCACCGCGCCCGCGCCCTCGATCAGCACCACCCGCGCGTCGCGCGGATCGATGTTGTGGAAGGTGCCCTCCAGGGTGCGGTCGGACAGCTCGGCGATCTGCCCGGCCAGCTCGACGCCGGTCGGTCCCGCGCCGACGACGACGAAGGTCAGCAGCCGGTCGCGCTCTTCCTGGGTGGTCGCCAACTCCGCCTGCTCGAACGCGCCGAGGATCCGGCCGCGCAACTCGAGCGCGTCATCGATGGTCTTCATGCCCGGCGCGTAGGTGGCGAACCGGTCGTTGCCGAAGTAGGACTGCTGCGCGCCGGTCGCGACGATCAGGCTGTCGAACGGGGTGACCGTGTCCTTGTCGAGCAGGCGCGAGGTCACCGTCCTTGCTGCCAGGTCGATGTCGGTGACCTCGCCCATCAGCACCTGCGCGTTCTTCTGCTTGCGCAGCACCAGCCGGGTGGCGGGCGCGATCTCGCCGACCGACAGGATGCCGGTCGCGACCTGGTAGAGCAGCGGCTGGAACAAGTGGGTCGAGGTCTTCGAGATCAGCGTGATGTCGACGTCGGCGCGCTTGAGGTGTTTGGTGCCGAACAGGCCGCCGAAGCCCGAGCCGATCACCACCACCCGGTGTCGGCCGTTCTCGACAGTCTGAGTGCTCATCGTCCTGCTCCTCGATGGACCTTGGGGCTCGTCCCCGGCGGCGATTCCTGACACGCTAAACCGTAGCCGTCGAGCCGGGCAGCGTCACGACGAGATCCCCGTTCCTGGCGTGTTGCGGTGCGAAGTCTCACCGCCGCCGGTCCGCGGCGGGGAGGATCGACACCCGGCGAACCGGCTGAACGGGTGCGGCCGAGAGCCTACGATGGGACCTGTCGCTCAGGGAGGATTGCCATGGTCGCCGGTGACCGTGCGGTCGGCCGAAAGCCCAGCGTGCAGGCCGATTCGGAGAACATCGCGCTGATCGAGGTGCCGCACGGCCATCTGATCGACCGGGCGCTGGGGCTGCTGCCGGAACGGCGCCAAGTGCTGGCCACCCCGCCACGCGGCAGCGACACGGTCCCGGTCCGCGGTGACGCCGGACTGCCCTATCTCGGCCGTGCATTGCACTACATGCGCTGGGGTCCGGCCGAGATGATGGAGCGCTACCGCCGCTACGGACCCGTCTCGTTGAACACTTCGCTCGGTGTCGACCGTGTGCTGGTCGCGGGACCGGACGCGCTCGACGAAGTGCTCGGTCACCGGCGACGCGACTTCGGCCAGGGCTGGGACTATTTCATCGGCCCGTTCTTCCGGCGCGGCCTGCTGCTGCTGGAATTCGACGAGCACAAATTCCACCGCAAGATCATGCAGCAGGCGTTCACCAGGGACCGGCTGGAAGCACACCTCGCCGCGCTGACACCGGCCGTGCGGGCGAGCATCGCGGGATGGGTGCCGCCCGAGCGCGACGCCGAACGCACGGTGCGGCTGTATCCCACGATCAAAGAGCTGACCCTCGACATCGCGGGCGAGACCTTCATGGCCGCGGACGTCGGCCCGCAGCGCAGGCAGTTGATCGACGCGTTCGTCGACTGCACGCACGCGGGACTGGCGATCATCCGGCACTCGGTGCCGGGCGGCAACTGGCGAGCCGGGTTGCGCGGCCGCAGAGTGCTCGAGGACTACTTCACCGCCATGCTGCCGGACAAGCGCCGCGCCGAATCGCCGGACTTCTTCTCGGGGCTGTGCCACGCCCGCAGCGAAGACGGCGGCGTCTTCGGTGACGCCGACGTGGTCAACCACATGATCTTCCTGATCATGGCCGCGCACGACACCACCACGACGACCGCCACCGCCGTCGCCTACTACTTGGGCAAACACCCGGACTGGCAGGAGCGGGTGCGCGCCGAAGTGCTCGACATGGACGCACGGCTCGGCGACGGGACACCGGCCATCGCGGACCTCGAGGCGTTAGGTGACCTGGATCTGGTGGTCCGGGAGAGCCTGCGGCTCATGCCGCCGGTTCCCGGCCTGGCGCGTCGCGCCGTGCGCGACACCGAAATAGCGGGTCACTACGTTCCCGCGGGCGCTCCGGTCGACCTCGCCTACCAGGTCAATCACCTGCTCCCCGAACTGTGGACCCATCCCGAGCGTTTCGACCCGGAGCGGTTCGGCGAACAGCGGCGCGAGGACAAGTCGCACCGGCTGGCCTGGATGCCGTTCGGGGCGGGCGCGCACAAGTGCATCGGGATGCACTTCGGCACGTTCGAGGTGAAGACGGTGACCGCCGCCCTCGTACGCGAATACGAGTGGCGGATCCCGGAGAAATACCGGATGCCCTGGGGATTCACCACGATTCCTTTCCCCAGGGACGGTGCGCCGATGACGTTGCGCAGGCGTGCGACCGCCTGAGGCTGCCCGCTGCGCTCCCCGTGTGCGCGTCAGCGCCCGGCGAGCAGGATCTCCGCGACCTTGGTGTCGGTGTGGGCGCCCTCGGTGTAGCCGCCCGCGTCGCCCAACGAGGTCATGATGGCCAGGGTGTAGCGCTCGCCCGGTCCCGCGAAACCGACCGAGTTGACCACCCAGCCGCCCTGCTCGGCCGACCAGCCGTTCTTCAGCCCGGGACGCATGCTCGCGCCCGCGCCCCACACGCCCCAGTGCTGGTTGGAGTCCACCGCGCGCATCCGGTCGACCAGGTAGTTGCGGTCGTCGGGGTGCATGTGGTTGAGGATGTGGTCCATCAGCCGGTCGAGGTCGGCGGCGGTGCACTTCTGGAACGACCAGTCCGGGAACAGCGCGGTGTTGGTGGGCTGCGGAACCAGCGAAGTCATCCCATTGGCGCGGAACGCGTTGTTGAACGCCATCCGGTCGATCCCCGCGTACTTGGTCCACAGCAGGTCGGCGGCGCCGTCGTTCGAGGTCGCGAGCATCCCCTCCAGCAGTCCGCGGTCCTCCGGCGACAGCGCGATGGCGCCGACCCGCGCCCGGTTGAGCAGGTCGGCGGCGATCGCGAGCTTGATCGTGGACGCGGTCCAGACCGCGTTCTCGGCATTGGCGTTGGCGTAGATCCCGCCCGAGACCCGGTCACGTAAGACGTAGCCGGTGACACCGGGGCGGTTGGCGAGGTAGGCGTCGACCTTGGCGATGCGGCTGCTCATATCGCAGTCGAAGCCGGGCAGGCAGCCCTGGGTGTGCGCGAGCGGCGCCGCGGCGGCGGACGGAAGCGCGGCGGGCAGGCTCGGGGCGATGATCGCCGCGGCGGCGAGGACACAGGCGGAGGCGGCCACGCGGGGAACGGTCCGGGTGGCGGGGGACGGGTAACGCACGAGGGACCACGATCGCACATCGCGGGTCCGGACGCACGTCTTGAGCTCGGGTCCGGGGTGTGCTAACCCCCGGACGCGTGCTGACGCCGCAGGGAAGTTCGCTGATCGCCGCCGGCCAGAGCAGGTCAGCGGAAAGCGGCGCGCAGTTCTTCGACGGTGCGTCCGTTGAGCCGGTAGCAGTGCTCGAACGCTTCGGTGTGCCGATCCCGGGGCCAGGTATGCAGGACGACGGTGCGACCGTAGTGGCGCGAATTGACGAGCTCCCATCGGTCACCCACCCGGCGGACCGTGAATCCGCCTTTCGGGACCAGCGGAATCACCATCGCATCCATGAACGCGAACCAGCCTTTCGGTGCAGCTCTCTCGTTCCGCCCCGGTGCAAACTCTTACCTCCCCGGTGCAGCACTGTCGCACACCGCCGCGGCGGTCCCCGCGTGACACGGCGAAGTAATCCGTTCTCGTGTGGTTTATTTCACTGCCGCCCGGCAGGGGCCGGTGCAGTTGCGCGTCGGTCGCTGGGCGTATAAACGTGCACGACGTCCGAGGCCGGCGCAGGACACCATCGATCGAGAGGGCGCAGATGCCGCTGCACATCCACCGTGCCGAGCGCGCCGACGTCCTGGCCCTGGCGCTGGCACGAGTGCTGGCGTCGCCGCAGGAGGATCCGTTCGCGGCCGAGGTGGTCGCGGTGCCCGCGAAAGGCGTGGAGCGCTGGCTGACGCAGACGCTCTCGGCCGTCCTCGGGGCGGAGGGCGTGGCCGACGGCGTGTGCGCGAACATCGCCTTCCCCTCGCCTGCCGCGCTGGTCGCCGAGGCGCTGGCCGCGGCGAGCGGGGTGGCCTCCGCCCAGGATCCGTGGGCGCAGGAGCGGCTGGTGTGGTCGCTGCTGCGGGTGATCGACGCGTCGCTGTCCGAGCCGTGGTGCGCCGTGCTGTCCAGGCACCTAGGGGCGCGCAACACCGTGGGCGGCGAGCACCGGGTAGGACGGCGCTACGCGACCGCGGCCCAGGTCGCCGCGCTGTTCGACAGCTACGCCGCCCAGCGTCCCGCGCTCATCACCGAGTGGGCGGCGGGTTCGGACACCGACGGCGCGGGCGGGGCGATACCCGACGACCTGCTCTGGCAGCCGATGCTCTGGCGCAGGCTGCGCGCCGAGATCGGATCGCCCAGCCCGGCCGAACGGCTCGACGCCGCTTGCGCGCAACTGCGCGCCCGGCCGGATCTGGTGGCACTGCCACCGCGGCTGTCGCTGTTCGGCGTGACCCGGTTGCCCAGCGATCAGCTCGCCGTACTGTCGGCGCTCGCCGATTCCCGTGACGTCCACCTGTGGCTGGTCCATCCCAGCCCGATCCTCTGGTCGGCCTTGGGTGAGCTGCCGCCGGCCCGCACGCGCGCCGAAGATCGCAGTGCCGCGGCGGTGGCGCACCCACTGCTGGCGGGACTGGCCCGCGACATCCGAGAACTCCAGCAACGGCTGGCCGCGGCCGCCGGCTCCGACACATATCATCCGATTACCGCGATCTCATCCGAAGACGTTGTGCCAGAGAATGGTTCGCCCACGACATTGTTGCGCGCGCTGCAGGCGGGTATTCGGGACGACCGGTGGCCACCGGCGCCGGGGGAGGTCGGCGCCGACGGCACCGTGCAGGTACACGCGTGTCACGGCCCCGCGCGGCAGGTCGAAGTACTGCGGGAATGCCTGCTCGGGCTGTTCGCGGCCGACGAGACGCTGGAGCCGCGCGACGTGCTGATCATGTGCCCGGAGGTGGAGGCGTACGCGCCGCTGGTGCGGGCGGCGTTCGGACAGCGCGCCACGGGATCGCCCGAGCCGCAGATCGATTCGGAGCATCCGGCGCACCGGCTGCGGGTGCGTCTGGCCGACCGGGGGCGCGGCGTGACCAACCCGCTGCTGGCGGTGATCGGAGCGCTGCTCGAGCTGGCCGACGGCCGGGTGACGGTGACCCAGGTGCTCGACCTCGCGGCCGCCGAAACCGTCCGGCGCCGTTGCGGATTCGACGACGACGATATCGAGCGGCTGCGCGAGTGGGCGGCCGAATCCGGCGCGCGGTGGGGCATCGGTCAGCGTCAGCGTCAGGCGTTCGGGCTCGCGGATTTCGCGCAGAACACACTCAACAGCGCGGTGGACCGGATCCTGCTCGGCGTCACCGCGGGCGAGACCGCCGAGGACTGGCTGGATCTCGCGCTGCCCTTGGACGATGTGGACAGCAACGACGTCGACCTGGCCGGGCGCTTCGCCGAGTTCGTCGACCGGCTCGCGGTGTGCCTGCGCGACCTGCGCGGTCCCCGGCCCGCGCACGAATGGGCGACGGTGCTCGGCCGTGCGCTGGATCTGCTGACCGATGTACCGGACGCGCAGGCCTGGGTGCGCATCGAGGCCAGACAGGAGCTCGCCGCCGCCACCGAGCACGCGGGGGAGGTGTCCTTGCGGCTGGCCGACGTGGGCGTGCTGCTGCGTTCACGGCTGGCGGCGCGCCCCACCAGGGCCAACTTCCGCACTGGCGAGCTGACCGTGTGCACGATGGTGCCGATGCGGTCGGTGCCGCACCGGGTGGTGGTGCTGCTCGGGCTCGACGACGAGGTGTTCCCGCGTGCGAGCGCGGCCGACGGTGACGACGTGCTGGCCAGAGAACCGCTGCTGGGCGAACGGGACCCGCGCAGCGAGGACCGGCAACTGCTGCTGGACGCGATCCTCGCGGCCCGGGACACGCTGCTGGTGCTGCACACCGGCGCCGATCCGGTCAGCGGCGCGCACCGGCCGCCCGCCATCCCGGTCGCCGAGCTGCTGGACGCGCTGCGCGCACATGTCGGCGCCGCGGCGATGCGCACGGTGGTGACCCGGCATCCGCTGCAGTCCTTCGATCGCCGGAACTTCCGGGCCGACCGGCCGTTCAGCTTCGATACCGTGGCGCTGGCCGGCGCGTACGCCGCCGACGGTCCGGCGCAACCGCGCCCCGAGTTTCTTTCCGCGCCGTTGCCCGCCGCGGAAGCCGCGGATGTCGCGCTGGCCGACCTGATCTCGTTCGCGGAGCACCCGGTGCGCGCCTTCTTGTGGCAGCGTCTGGGCCTGCGGGTCCCCGAGCACGACGAGGACATCGACGAGCGGCTGCCCATCGAACTCGACGGCCTGGCCAAATGGGAGCTGGGCGAACGCCTGCTCGCGGCCCGCCTGACCGGCGCGGACCCGGCCGGATTGCGGGCGGCGGAGTGGCGCCGCGGCACGTTGCCGCCCTTCGGTTTCGGCGCCGCCGTGCTCGACGAGGTCGAGTACACCGTGGACCGTTTGGTGCGCGCCGCGCAGGCGGACTACGCGGGCGCGGCGCGGGCGGTGGACATCGCGATCGATCTGGGCAACGGACGCAGGCTCACCGGCACCATCCCGCAGGTGCGCGGCGAAACACTGGTCCGCACCACCTTCTCCCGATTGGCTCCCAAACACCGCATCGCAGCGTGGGTCTCGCTGCTGGCGCTGACCGTCACCGAGGACCGGTCCTGGCGCGCCGTGAGCACCGGGCGCGGCCAATTCGGTCGTCCCACCTGGCGTTGCGAGCTCACCGCGCCCGATGTGCCCGCGGCCAGGGAGATCCTGCGCGAACTCGTCGCGCTGCGCGACGCGGGCCTGACCGAGCCGCTGCCGGTCGCGCCCACCGCCACCGCTGTCTACGCCGAGCGTCGTTTCCGCGGCGCCGGAGTCGACGACGCGATCGCCGCGGCCGAGCGCGAATTCAACGGCGGCCCCAACGGTCCGGGGCCGTTCGGCGACCACACCGACCGTCATCTGCGCTATGTGTGGGGCCCGGCGCCCCGGCTCGACGACCTCATGGCCGCGCGGGCCCCGGCGGGCGAGCCCGGGGAGAGCACCCGCTTCGGCGCGCTGGCCCGGCGCGTGTGGGTTCCGCTGCTGGCCGCGGAAAGCCAGGGCCAGCCGTGACCGATCACGAGACCGATCGCAGACTACGGTGCCGCGCGATCCGGCGCGGAAAGCCGGCTCACACCGCCACGGCGCGTGTCGGTGGCCGGTGGGCGGCCGGGAGCGCGGCAGAATGTCAGCGCGGACAGTCGGATCGGCACCGGGACCGTGCCGAGGGGCCGGTGGCTCGGGCGCTCGCGACGTCCGCAGATCGCGTGAGCGCAGGCCGCGCAGGAGGGAGATCCGCGTGACTGTGCAGCAGACCTCCTTCGACGCCGCGTTCGACGCGGCCGCGTTCGAGCCGTACGGCCCGTTACCCACCGGCACGACCGTGCTGGAGGCCAGCGCGGGCACCGGCAAGACCCACGCCATCGTCGGTCTGGCCGTCCGCTACGTCGCCGAGGCCGGGATCGATGTGTCCCAGCTGCTACTGGTGACGTTCAGCCGGGCCGCGACCCAGGAACTGCGGGAACGCACCCGCGACCGATTCGTCGCCGTCGCCGCCGGGTTGGCCGATCCGGCCGCGGCGCGAGCACACGCCGACGAACTGGTCCGGTATCTCGCGCAGGCAGGCGAAGCCGAGGTCCGGCTGCGGCAGCGGCGGTTGCTGACCGCACTGTCGGATTTCGACGCGGGCACCATCGCCACCACACACAGCTTCTGTCAGCGCATGCTGGACGAGCTCGGGCTCGCGGGCGAACACGACCCCGGCACCCGACTGGTGGAGACCGTCGATGACCTGGTCGGCACGGTTGTCGATGACCTGTACCTGAACCGCTACGCCCGCGCCGAACCGCCGTGCGCGCTGAAAGAGGCTCGCACGCTGGCGCTGGCCGCGGTGCGGGACCGGCACGCGGCCCTCGTGCCCGACGGCGAATCCGGGGCGGGCGAGCGGGTGGCGTTCGCGCAGGCAGTGCGCGCGGAGACCGAGCGCCGCAAACGGCTGGCCGGGTTGCGCGACTTCGACGACCTGCTGGTGCTGCTGCACGACGTGCTCGCAGATCCCGAGCACGGCCCGCTCGCGTGCCGCCGTATCCGCGCGCGCTACCGGGTCGCCCTGGTCGACGAGTTCCAGGACACCGACCCGCTGCAATGGGACATCCTGCGCAGGTCGTTCCACGGACACACCACCTTGGTGCTGGTCGGCGATCCCAAACAGGCGATCTACGCCTTCCGCGGCGCGGAAGTGCTCAGCTATCTGGACGCGGTCGCGCACGCCGACACCCGGAAAGAGCTCACCACGAACTGGCGCAGCGACGCGGGACTCCTGGCCGCGCTGGACCACCTGCACGGGGGCGCGGCGCTGGGGCACGAGGAGATCCGCGTCTATCCGGTCGCCCCGACCAGGCCGTGGTCGCGGCTGTCCGGACCGGCCGAGCTCACCACGCCCATGCGGTTGCGGTGCCTGCCGCGCACCGGCGCGGGGCCGCTGAACAAGTCCGGTTTCCCGGCGGTCGGCCGCATGCGGGCCAAGGTCGCCGACGATCTCGCCGCCGACATCGTCCGCCTGCTGGAATCCGGCGTGCTGCTGGACGCGAAGGCCGAACCCGCTCTCGCCGAAGCGGATTCGGTCTCGGACCGGGCCGTGGAGGCGGCACGCAGGCCGGTCGGGCCCGGTGACATCGCGGTGCTGGTGCGCACCCGCTCGCAGATCGACGTCGTGCGCGCCGCGCTGGATCGCGTCGGCGTCGCCTCCGTGCTCGCCGGCGGGGTCAGCGTCTTCGCGACCGCCAGCGCCACCGACTGGCTGTGGGTGCTGCGCGCGCTGGAACAGCCGCACCGGGCCGACCGGGTGCGGCTGGCCGCGTGCACACCGTTGCTCGGCGTCACCGCCGCCGAGATCGACAGCGGGGGCGCGGATCTGGTCGGGCGGGTCAGCGCCCAATTGCGGGAGGCGGCGCGTCTGTTCGCCCGCGCGGGATTCGCGGCCGTCTTCGAGAAGATCGCTGCCGAAGCGCGCCTGGCGCAGCGACTGCTCGCCGTGGAGAACGGGGAGCGGCAGCTCACCGACCTGCGGCACATCGCGCAGTTGCTCGACCAGGTCGCGCTCACCGAGGGCCTGGGGCTGACCGCGCTGACCCGGTGGCTGGCCGACCGGGTGCGCGATCCCGCCTCCGGCGCCGTCGCCGACCGCAGTCGCAGGCTGGACCGCGACGCCGCCGCCGTGCAGATCGCTACCGTGCACGCCAGCAAGGGACTCGAATTCCCGGTGGTCTACTTGCCCTTCGCGTGGGACAGCGCGAAGAACCCCTATCCGGCGACATTGCTGTTCCACGCCGACGACGGTGCGCGCGTGCTGGACGTCGGCGGTCCGGATGCTCCGGGATACGCCGAACGCAAGGCGCGCAGCGAAGCCGAGGAGGCGGGGGAGGAGCTGCGGCTGCTCTACGTCGCGCTGACCCGGGCCATGTGCCAGATCGTCGCCTGGTGGGCGCCCGCGATCACCACCGCGGCCTCGCCGCTGCACCGAATGGTCTTCGGCCGCGCCGATCGCGGCGCCGTCATCGCCAACCGCGCCCCAGTGCCCGTTGATGCCGTTGCCGCGCAGTCTCTTTCGGCATGGGCACAGGACGCGGCCGTCGCCATCTCCGTAACCGCGGTGGCCGGAAGCGACGACGTCGCGATCCGGTGGGCCCGCACCGAGCCCGCGCAGGGCGAACTGGCCGCCGCACGCTTTCACCGGGTGCTGGACCAGCAGTGGCGGCGCACGTCGTACTCGGCGCTGACCGCCTCCGCCCACGGTCCGGTGGTGCCGGCGTCCGACAGCGAACCGGAGGACCCCCGGGGACCGGGCGACGAGCCCGCCGGCACCTCCCTGGTGGGCGCGGGGGAGCCGGAGCTGACCGGCGCGGCCTCGCTGATGAACACGCTGCCCTACGGCGCTGAGTTCGGCACGCTGGTGCACGGCGTCCTGGAGCGGATAGACACCGGCTGCGCGGATCTGGCAGCCGAGGTGCACGACCGGTGCCGCGAGGCGGTGGGCGAGCTCATGGCCGAGATTGACCCGGAACTGCTGGCCACCGCGTTGCTCGCGGTGCTGCGTACCCCACTCGACGGCGCCTGCCTGGCCGACGTCGCCCCTCGGGACCGCCTCACCGAGCTCGAGTTCGAATTGCCGTTGGCGGGCGGGGACCGGGTCGGCGCCACCACGGCGACGCTGCGGCGCATCGCCGATCTGCTGCGCGACCACCTTCCGGCCGACGACGACCTGAGCACGTACGCCGACCATTTGGCGGCGCTGGAGGACATCCCGCTGCGCGGCTACCTCACCGGCAGCATCGACGCCGTGCTGCGCGTGTCCGGCGGCGCGGCCCCGCGGTTCGTCGTCGTCGACTACAAGACCAACCGGTTGGGCGCCGGTGACCTCACCGTCGCGCATTACACCCGCGATCGCATGGCCGCCGAGATGCTGCGCTCCCACTATCCGCTGCAGGCCCTGCTGTATTCGGTTGCCCTGCACCGCTACCTGCGCTGGCGGCTGCCCGGCTACGACCCCGTCCGGCACCTCGGCGGTGTTCGGTACCTGTTCGTGCGCGGCATGATCGGACCGCGGACACCCGACGGCTGCGGCGTCTTCGACTGGTACCCGCCTGCCGATCTGGTCGTCGCGCTGTCGGCGCTGCTGGCGGGGGAGGCGCCGCAGTGACCTCGATCCAGGTGGCGCAGCGGGGGACCGGTCTGCTGCGCACGTTCAACGAGGCCGGTGTGCTGTCGGCGGCCGACGTGCACGTGGCGCTGCGGCTGGGCCGGCTGGGCCGGGAATCGTCGGAGCCGGTGCTGTTCGCCGCGGCGCTGGCCGTGCGAGCGGTGCGTTCCGGCTCGGTGTGCCTGGAACTGCACCGGATGCGGGAAATCGGTGTCGACGCCGACGAAACCTGGGACGCGGGCATCGATCCGGCGACGCTGCCGTGGCCGGACATCCCGGCGGTGGTCGCCGCGCTGCGGGCGAGCCCGCTGGTGCGCGGCGGACCGGCGGGGCCGTTGCGGCCGCTTCGCCTGGTCGAGTCCCGAGGACCGGACGATTCCGGCCCGCTGCTCTACCTCGACCGGTACTACCGGCAGGAGCAGACGATCCGGCGCGTGCTCACCGAGCGCTCCGCCCACCACCCGGTGGTCGACCCGCGCATCGTGCGGCGCGAACTGGACCGGCTGTTCGACGCGCCGGTCGGCACGGCGCCGGATCGCCAGCGGCTGGCCGCCGCGCTCGCCGCGACGCACTGGACCACGGTGGTCGCGGGCGGGCCGGGCACCGGCAAGACCCACACGATCGCGCGGATCATCGCCTTGCTGTCCGCGCATCGGGAGGCCGAGCCGAAGCTGCCCGCGCTGCGCATCGCGCTGGCCGCTCCCACCGGGAAGGCGGCCGCGCGATTGCAGGAAGCCGTGCGCGAACAAGCCGTTTCGCTCGGACTGCCCGAACTCACCGCCGCCACCCTGCACCGGTTGCTCGGCTGGCAGCGTGGTCGCAGCACCCGGTTCAAGCATCACGAGTTCAACCGGCTGCCCTATGACGTGATCGTGGTCGACGAGACCTCGATGGTCTCCTTGACCATGATGAGCAGGCTGCTGGCCGCGCTGCGGCCGGACACCCGCCTGGTCCTGGTCGGCGACCCGGACCAGCTCGCCTCGGTCGACGCGGGCGCGGTGCTCGCCGACCTGGTCGCCGGACCGGTCGCCGCTACCCCGAACCCCGTCCTGGACGACATCCTCGGCCCGGAAACGACCGCCGATCACGCGGAGGCGCTGACCGCGCTGGAGCGCACGCGCTTGCGCGGCGGCATCGTGCGGCTGACCCGGGGCCGCAGATTCGGCGGCCGCATCGCCGACCTGGCCGTGGCGGTGCGGGCGGGGAACGCGGACGCCGCGCTCGAACTGTTGCGCGCGGGCGGCGACGAATTGTCACTGAGCGCGCCCGAGGAGCTGACCGCGGTGCGCGCCGACGTGGTCGCAGCCGCGAGCGCGGTCACCGCCGCAGCGCTCGACGGCGACGCGGCGGGCGCGCTGACCGCCCTGGAATCGCATCGTCTGCTGTGCGCGCACCGGCAGGGGCCGTTCGGCGTCGAGCGCTGGGACCGAATGGCCGCGGAGTGGGCCGCCGCCGGAGGAGCGGGCCCCGACTCCTACCAGGCGCCGTGGTACCCCGGCCAACCGCTGCTGGTCACCGCGAACGATCACGAGGCGCGCATCTACAACGGCGACACCGGGGTCGTCGTGCGTATGCCCGACGGCTCGCTGCGCGCGGCGCTGCAACGCGGCAGCGAACCGTACCTGGTGCACCCCACGCAGTTCCCCGCGGTGGTCACCGTCTTCGCCATGACCATTCATCGCAGCCAGGGCAGTCAGTACGACACCGTTTCCGTCGTCTTGCCCGAGCCCGAATCGACCCTGCTGACCAGGGAATTGCTGTACACCGCGATCACCAGGGCACGCCGCCACGTCCGGATCATCGGAACCGACGAGTCCATCCGCGCGGGTATCGCACGCCGGGTGCTGCGCGCCAGTGGCCTGTCGCGCCGGGAAGAGGAACCGGGAATCGGGTGACCGAATCTCACGTTCGCGACGCCCGCGGCGTCTACCCGGTGTGAGCCTGCCCCCGTTCGAGGAAATAGTGGCCGAGTACGGCCCGATGGTGTTGCGCGTCTGCCGGGCGGTGCTCGGTCCGTCCGACGCGGCCGACGCCTGGTCGGAAACGTTTCTCTCGGCGCTGCGCGCGTTTCCCGGGCTCTGTCCGGACACGAACATCGAGGCATGGCTGGTGACCATCGCGCATCGCCGCGCGATCGACGTCGGCCGGGCGCTGACGCGCGCACCCGTACCTGCCGAGACGCTGCCGGAACGTCCCGCTCCCGCTCCCGGCCCCGCCGATTACGACCCCGACCTCTGGGCCGCCCTGCGGGCGCTGCCGACCAAGCAGCGCCAGGCGGTCGCCTACCACTACCTGGCCGGGCTTCCCCACGCGGAGATCGCCACCTTGCTCGGCAATTCTCCCGACGCCGCCCGCCGCGCCGCCGCGGACGGCCTGAAGACCCTGCGCAAGCTCTACCCGAAGGATGAAGCATGATGGCCACCCTCGATCGCGGCGACCTGAACGGGTTGTCGCGCGCACTGAGCCCCGACACCGACCTGCTGGCCACCCTGCACGCGCGACTGGCCGCCGAGGCCGAGTCCGCCGGACTGCTCGATGTCGCCTACCGGCTCCTCGACACCCCGGTGGGGTCACTGTTGCTGGCCGCGACGCCCGCCGGGCTGGTCCGTGTCGCCTACCCCGCCGAGGACCACGAGGCGGTGCTCGCCACGCTGGCAGCCCGGATCAGCCCCCGAATCCTCGCCGCCCCCGCCCGGCTGGACTCGGCCGCGCGGGAGATCGAGGAGTACTTCACCGGCCGCCGGACGCATTTCGACCTGCCGCTGGACCTGCGGCTGACCGCTGGCTTCCGCCGCCAGGTGATCGAGCATCTGCCCGCCATCGGCTACGGGCAGCGCGCCAGCTACGGCGCGGTGGCCGCCGCCGTCGGCAATCCGCGTGCCGTTCGCGCGGTCGGCTCTGCCTGCGCGCACAACCCGCTGCCGGTAGTGATTCCGTGCCATCGGGTGGTTCGCGGCGACGGGTCCATCGGACAGTACGTCGGCGGCGTCAGCGCGAAGCACACGTTGCTCGATCTGGAGGCGGCGGCATGAGCGAACGAAGGACAACGCACGACAGTCACTGGACGCAGCGTCGTGGGGACGCGGATCCCGCCGCGCGGACATCCGACCGAGCGCAAACCGGTGCTTCCCTGGCCGACCGTGTCGCCGCTCAGCCCTGGCGGGCGCTGCTCGAGAAAGTCGACGCCCACGGCTGCGCGGCGACGGGGCCGACCCGAGCCCGGCCGACGCCGTCGAGTCGAGGCTGGTCCCGCGCCCCGGTTCGCCATGGCGTCAGCCGCGTGCGCGGCGGGCTGCGGCACACGTTGGGCCTCGTGCTGCACGACGCGGAGTAACCGCACGTTGCACTGTCGCCGACAGGCCGCGCAAGCGGATCGTGTACCGCCTCGGTGCCTCCTCTCGAAGGTGGTGTCGACATCGGGTGCGGGGTTCCCGCCATCGGATCGACCTCGCTGTCGACCGGCCGACTTCGTCGTCGGAGGCGGGGAGGGGCCGGGTGACCCCTCGCCACCCGAACCCCGTCCCTCGCGGCGACAAGCATGCATGGATAGGGGTGGCCTTCCGCATCGGTAACCAAAAGATAGCGGTACGAGTTCTACCTATGCGGCGCGCACCGGCGCGGCGAACGCGAGGTTCGGACCGTCGGCGACGGGTTGCCTCGACCGGTCTATCGGCGCGTCCGAGATCGGGTACTGTTCCTGCGCCGGGATCGCGCGAGGGCCGTGCGCACGGCCCTCCGTAGGCAGAAAAGCGACATGAGACCCAGGTTTACGTACAGGTACCGATGTGGCGGATCTACCTACAACTCTTAGCCTTGCCGAGACGTAGCGCCGTTGAGAGAGACACACCGATGGTCAGCATCATTCGAACCGCAGCTCGGCTCGGCAACCACTTCTCGCCTTTCACCCACACTTCTTCTCCCGGACGGACGGCCGAGGCGGCAGCGTTTCCACCGGCCGCATCAACCGTCTACCCTGAGCTCGCGCCGCAGATTCATCTGCCATTGGTCACGCGAATGCTGCTGTACGGCGATGGCGCCACCACGTTGCTTCTCCAGCAGATCGCCGGGTCGAATATCGTAGCCGACGTATTGCCCTCCCGTACCATCGAGGCCGGGGAGCTCCGGATTTTCCGCGAAGTTTTCCGTGATCCCGCCATCGGTACGCTCAGGGTACGGCACACCAGATTGCAAGATTCGGCAGGGAACGTGATCAGCGAAAATCTGATCACTTACCGGGAAGCGGACGAGCCGACGTTGATCCCCCCGGACGGTGTTCCATTCGGCATCCATATCCGTCGGCTCGGCGTATTCGAACGAAGACGCATTTTCGTCACCGGCGTGACGTGCCATCCATTCGGGCTCTTCCCCGCAGCTGCCGCGGCGCGCGTGTACGAAATCGAGTTCTCGACGCACCAGAGTGTGCTCGTGCACGAAGTTTTCAATCCCGCGCTCGTCGACACTCGAAACCCGGATCACCGCAGGTCGACTTCGGTAGTCTTCGCACGTGCGCTCCGGGCTTCGGGTGCGGGCACCGGGCTGCGCAGCATCGGGGTGAATGCTTCGGGTGCGCTTGGAGCGAAGTCCCGCAAATCGCTGCCAGAAAGGTCGAGTAGGACTCCGTGAACGCGGCACGGTGAAACGGAATGCGCTTGCCGGTAGATCTTCGGCAAGCGCACTCGAAACTATTCCGGTCCCATCTGTCCTGGCAGGTGACTTCCGCTCGGATCGAGCCAGCCGGCTACCGCTCTCCAATCATCCGCTGTCATGCGGAGTGTCACCTTTTCGGTCGAGCCGGTACAGGTGATGTGCATGCGGCGACGTTGATCGGCACCCGACAACAGTAATCGTCCGCATCGTGAGCAATTGATCTCGATCACGCTTCAACCATTCATCGGTGAATTCACGTTTTTATCGGCACAATCGGCGACTGTTCTGTGCAGTACGGCGTCGCGACGTCATCCGAGCGCATGTCTGCGCACCGAACCCGCTGCCGAGGGAAATCTGAGACGCCGGTGCCGTACCTCGTCCACCATTCCCGCGTAACCTTGGCGCACCTCGCCCAAGTGGAACCACGCCCGGTGCCGTGCCTCGACATCCTTGGAATGCAGGACCATCCACCATGCCTCGGCATACGCCTCGGCGATGTGGCTCATCACCTCGCCGAGCGAGTGGGTGTGCATACGCGCGCCACTGGAACACCGCAGATTGCGGACGGCCCAGGCGTCCACCGCGACGACGACTCGATCGATTCCCGCGCGCACTTGCTCGCAGTCGAAGCCTTGTCGCCGTGCGGCCCCGACTTGCTGGAAGGGTATGAGCTCGGCATGGAGGTCGCCGAGCTCGCGTGCCCACGCAACGAGGGAGAACCGGCCGGTGAGGTGGCCGGAGATTGCGAGGAACAGCTGCTCGGGCTCCAACAGGGGCGCCGTCACGGTCGACGGCGACAGCCCGTCCGTCTGGTCGACCGTTGATATACATACGTTGGCATACATCGCTCACCTCCTCGGCCATCCAGCCTGGGGCTCTAAGGTGATGTCGCACATCGGTAGGCTTTAAGTGGGCTGCCCCCGACTACCTACGAACTCGGAGGCCGAGGCTTGTCACGGCCCGCCGGTGACCGGCACGGGTCACGGGGAGTTTGCCTGAATGATCGTGGACCGGCAGCGCCGATGTGTGAAGACTACGATTACGTCGCGTGACGATCAGAAGTCGGGATCGCGCCGGTGGCTTGCCAGCAGCCGGCGCGAACTTTGTCGGTCGTGACCGTGAACTGGAGAAGATCAGCCTCCTACTGTTGGAGCCTGCCCGGTTGGTCACCTTGACCGGGCCGGGTGGTATCGGCAAGACCCGATTGGCTGCCGAGGCTGTGCGCCGATTGACCAAAGCCAAAGGCACGCCGGTGTATTGGGTGCGATTGGCGCGGTTGGCCAGAGACTGCGATACGGCGGCCGTCGAAGAGGAGATCGCGCGGTCGGTGGTCGAGGCCGATTTCTCCGGGCGATCGGCCTGGGAGTTGCTCATCGATACCTTCGCCCGCGCCGCCGCTGCCGGACGCAGGCGGCGAATCGCGTTGGTACTGGATAACTGCGAGCATGTACTCGCAGGCGCCGCCGCCGTGGTAGCGAAATTGCTCGATGCCGTGCCCGAGCTGACCATCGTGGCGACCAGCCGTGAACCGATCGGCTGGGTCGACGAATACTTGATCACCGTTCCCTCCCTGGCCCTTCAGCACGCGGTGACCTTGTTCCGGCAGCAGGCCGACCTCACCGGGCATCCCATCGCCGGAAGCGAGCAGAACACGACGGCAGCCGAGATCTGCCGCCGCGTCGACAACCATCCCCTCTACATCCAATTGGCGGCAGCGCGACTGCGTCATCAACCGCTGTCGGTGATTCTGCGCGGGCTCACCGGCCGCGCCGACGACGCACGGTTGCGGTGGTCCCACGGTCCCCGTTTCGGTGCCGACTCGCGACATCGCGGGGTCAGCGACGTCATCGCCTGGTCGTATGAGCTGTGCACCGAGAAAGAACGCCTGCTCTTCGACCGGATGTCGGTGTTCGCTGCGGGCTGGGACACGAATCCCGACGACAACGGCAGCAACCTTTCGATCGATGTGGGTGTAGAGCTGGAAGCCATCGAGGCTGTGTGCAGTGACGACCCCGCCCTGGGCCCCGGCGAACCCGCTCGGCCCGGCGGCAGCGATATGAGGTTGACGGCCGAGGAGATCGGGGACTTGCTCGAGTCGCTTGTCGACCACTCGCTGGTGACGGCGCACATCACGCCGACAACGGTGCGGTATTCCCTGGTGGAAAGCCTTCGCGTGTACGCACAGCAGCGACTGCGCGAACGTTCGAGCCGCGAGATCGACGAGCCCGCCCAGTCGGCCGACCGTCACCTTCGCTATTACCGGGACAAAATCGCCTACGCGGCCGCGAACTGGTTTCGTTCCGACGGTGAGCAGAAGCTGGTGACCTGGGCACGGTCGGCTTGGGCCAACGTGTTGACCGCGATCGAGAACAGCCTGACCACGGGCCAGGCCGGTATCGGTCTGGAGATCTGTCTCGGGCTGATCAACTTGCGCATGCCTTTCATCAGAGGCTCGCTGCGCGGAATGCGCCAATGGACACAACGATGCCTCGACGCCACGCGCACGTCGGCCTCGGATGTCACCGGTCTTCAGATCGACGCCATGGCCGCCATCGCATGGCTTGCCCTGACCCAGGGGGATCACGACAACGCCGAGCGTGTGCTGGAGGAGTGTGTCGCCGCTTGCCTTCCGGACGCGCGGGACAGAGCGAATTGGCGCGACACCTGCGAGAAGGATATCGGCTTGCCCGCCGCCGTCGAATTCACGTGGGGGATGGAACTGCTGTTCGTGCGCCGCGACGCCCGTGCCGTTGCCGTGTTCACCCGCGCCGAAGCCAAACTGAACGATCTAGGCCACCACGGCACCGCGTCGCTGAGCGAGCTGTACGCGGCCATGTCCGCGGGCCTGCTGGGAACCGGGCAGCAGGCCCACGAGATCACGCAGCGTTTTCTCGAGGCGGCGGCTGCTTCGACGACGCGGGTGAGAGCCTGGGCCGAACACGCCCGCGAAATCGCCTTGGCCAAACACGGCGATCCCACCGAAGCGCTGGCGATCGGACGGTCCTCACTGCTGTGCCAGAAACTCGCGGGCGGCGATCAGTGGGCCACCATGTGGGGCGTGGAGTGCCGGACCTGGTCGTTGGCGCGCCTCATCACCGACTTGCTCACCACCGGCGACGAGATCGACCGTGCCGAGCTGGTCGCGCCGGCCACCGAAATAGCTCACCTGGCCGGGGGAGTCAGGACCCTTCGCACCAAGCTGGGCGTTGACATCGACAGAATGGGTCCCTTCGCAGACGAATCCGCCAAGGCCATCGCCGTCGCTCGTCAGGTACTCGGGCCCGACGCATTCGCCGCGGCGCAAGCCCGAGGATCGCGGCTACGTCCCGAACACGACGAGGTGCAGCGCGTCGCTCTGGGCACACTCACCATCGAGGAAACGCCGAGAGAAGACACCCGCGGCGCGGGCGCCACGTCACGCTGGCGGCAACTGACCACCGCCGAGCAGCAGGTCGCTGTGCTGGCGGCGGCCGGGTGGACCAACACCGCGATCGCCGCACGCCGGGGAAGTTCGGTCCGAACCATCGACGCGCAGGTCGCCGCCATCCTGCAGAAACTCGCTCTCGCCACCCGCGAGGACATCATCGAAACGGTTCCCCGCAGCGTCATCGACGAAGTCCGCGTCGAAGCGACCCGCAGGCCGCAGCGAGGCAAAGGCTGAGGGAAGATCCGCACCATGAAAGCGGAAACGCGCTTTGCCCGGTGCCGTAGTGCCCACAGGTCTGGGCTTCGGAGCGATCGCGCGCCGTTCTGCACCGTTGCGTGAGGCCTGAAATACGCGCAGCGGATCTGCAATGATCGCTGCCCGGTTTGGTAATCGCGGCAAAGGTCGCCGAGAAGAATTGGTACGAAGCACAGGATCGCTCGGAAAACTGGCGGGCTGTCCACGCGATGTTATTGACTGCGAATTCGTGGATGTCGCGGCGGCTTCCATTTCCGGCCGAACGACGCCCTCTCCTGAAGCTACGGGCAACAGGATACGCACAATTCTGGGGCCGATGATCGAGGTGGCGATTCGATGACCCGCAAAGAGGCGACGGTGGCGCTCGGATCGTTGGGGGCGTGCCTGATCTCGGTCTTCATGCAGATGATCGATGTGACGATCGTCAACACCGCGCTGCCCGTCGTCACCGCGCAGCTGCGGGCGTCGCGGTCCGCGCAGCTGTGGGTGGTGGCCGGCTACTCGCTCGCGTTCGCCTGCGCGCTGCTCACCGCGGCCCGCGTCGGCGCGATCGTCGGCCGGCGTCGGATGTTCCTGTGGTCGGCGGCGGCTTTCACCGCCGCCTCGGTCTGGTGTGGATTGTCCGACACCGCGACGGAACTGGTGATCGCCCGGATCGTCCAAGGCGTGACAGGGGCGGGAATGGCGGCACAGACCATCGCCATCATCACCGCGAGCTTTCGGCGCGAGCACCATCAGTACGTCTTCGCCGTGTACGGAGCGACAGCCGGTTTCGCCGGAATGCTCGGGCCGATCCTGGGCGGCGGGCTGATCACCCTGAATCCGTTCGGGCTCGGCTGGCACGCGATCTTCCTGATGAACCTACCGCTGGGCGTGGTGGCCATCGCGCTGGCCGCGGCGTACCTGCGGTCGGGCCCGGCGACGGATCGGGACCCGCTGGATCTGCGCGGGGTCGTGGTGGCCACCGCCGCGCTGTTCCTGCTGCTGTTCGCGCTGTCGGACAGCCAACAGGCGGGCTGGCGTCCGCCGCACGGGGTGTACATCGCGGCCGCGGCGGTGCTGAGCGCGGGCTTCGTGGCCCACGAACGTGCGACGCGCCGCCGTGGCGGCCGCGCGCTGGTGCGGCTGGACCTGTTCTCCGATCGGGGGTTCGCGGTCGGATCGGCGCTGGTGACGATCTTCTTCGGTCTGTTCACCGCGTTCGTGTTCACTGTCTCGATCCTGCTGCAGGACGTGCTGCGGTTCTCGGCGTTGCGGACCGGTGTCGCCATGACACCGTTCGCCCTCGGCGCGGGTGCGGGTGCGGTGCTGTCGCCGATATTGGTGGGTCGCTGGGGGATTCGGGCGCTGTCCGCCGGTATCGCCGTCTTCGGCGGTTGCGTCGTGGTGGGGGTGGGATACCTGTACGTGGAATCGGGCGCGGTGAACCTGCCGCTGGTGGCCGGGCCGGTGTTCCTCGCGGGCTTCGGGGTCGGCGTGTTCGGGGTTCCGCTGCAGCCGCTGATGCTGGCGGAGCTGGACGATCGAGCCATGGGCGAGGCGTCGGGCTTGCTGCCCACCATCGAACAGATCGGCAATTCGGTCGGACTGGCGGTGCTCAGCGCGCTGTTCTTCCGCGCGCACACGCTGTCGGGCAGCATGATCATGCTCTCGGCCATCGCCGCCGCGGCCTTCGGCCTGGCCGCACTCACGCTCGCTCTGCCGGCCCGCGCGCGGGCGATCACGAGTCCGTGGAATTGGTCGGCCGCGAATTGACCCACGCAGCGCCCGCAGCGGCATCGGCTCCGGACGCCGTCTTGTTCCTCGCCCCGTGGATCACTAACCGTGGCAGTAGACCCGGGCGAGCACCGTGCTGTCGGGCAGCGCCTCCAAGTAGGCTTCGTTGCCGCCAGGCGGGATCGGGCGTGCGGCGGTGTGCTCGCACGGATCATCGTCGTGGTCGCAGCCCGCGTAGAAGGCGAAGCCGTCCTTGATGCCTTCGATCCACCAGCCGTCGAGAGTCAGCACGTCTGCTGATCGGACCGTGTGCACGGCGACCTCCAGCAACTCTTTCGGGCCGCCTGCGCACTGCCCGAACTCGGTGGGGAGCACGAAGCCGTCGTCCCGGGGCGAGTCGTGTATGAGACGTGGATCGTTCTCGAACCCCGGTCGCACGTAGAATCCGCGACCTTCCCCGCCACCGCGAGTCCGCCACGCGTCCCATACCCCTCGATTCGGAGGGACGTGGTACATCTCGAAGGGCGCGAGCGCCCGAGCGAGTGCGCCCATGGGTTCGTCCACCGCCTCCGGCGACAGACACACCGTCACCCAGATATGCGCCATCACCAGACCTTTCACCATGTCCGCTCCTGCACAGGCTATCGGCCGGGCACAACGCTGCGCACCGCGATTCTCTCGCCTCGGACTTGCCGAGATATCACCGGTCCGCCGATGCTCTGCCAGGCAGGGGCAGGGATGTGGTCGTGGACGAGTCCCGTTCCCGGTGCGCCAGTAGCAGGCACCCTGCCGGTCGGCACTAAGGACGTTCGAAGACCTGGACCGCCTCGGCGGGGGGCTCCTCGGGTGCGGCGGCGGTGCGGCGACGCCCGTCACGCCGTAGCCAGGACGGGGCCCACCAACTGGCGTCGCCGAGTAGGCGCATGCTCGCGGGGACCAGCAGCATGCGCAGGACCGTCGCGTCGATGAACAGCGCCGCGACCATGCCGAAGGCGATGTACTGCATCATGACCAGATCCGACCACGCGAAGGCTCCGGTCACCACCAACAGGATCAGGGCTGCGGCGGTGATGATCCAGCCCGTGCGGGCGATGCCGACGCGGACCGCCTCGGTGGTCGTCGCGCCCGCCGCCCGCGCCTCCACGATGCGGGCGAGCAGGAATATCTCGTAATCGGTCGACAAGCCGTAGATCACGGCGACGATCAGTACCAGCACCAACGCCATGATCGGCTGCGGGGTGAACTCCAGCGGCCCCGCGCCGTGACCTTCGACGAAGATCCAGGTGAGGATGCCGAGCGTGGAACCGAGCCCGAGCAGATTCAGCACCGCGGCCTTGAGCGGCAGCACCAGTGAGCCGAAGGCCAGCACCATCAGCACGGTGGTGACGAGAAAGACGAGCACGATCATCAGCGGCATCCGGCTCAGCAGCGCCTCGACGCTGTCGCGCTGAATGGCGGGCTGCCCGCCGACCAGCACGGTCGTGCCCTTCGGCATGGGCATGGAGCGCAGATAGTCGATGGTCGCGTTCGCGTCGTGCGCATCACGCATCACGGTCGAGGTGGTGAAGACATTCGGATGCGCCGGTCCCTGCACCGCACGCGGAAACGGCGCGATGAGTCCGGGGGCCCGGCCGGCCTGCGCGACCACCGCGTCGATATCGGCGGTGTTGTGAGTGATCAGCACCAGGTCGACGGGATTGATCTGACGCAGGGGGAAGATTTGATCGAAGTGCTGCTGCGCCGTGCGCGCCGGATGCTGCGGGGGCAGGAAGCGCTCGGAGATCCCGCCGAAGGCCACGTCGCGCACCGGGGCGATCAGCACCACCAGGACGGCCACCACCGGAATCGCAACAGCCAGCGGCCTTCGCATGACCCACCCGGCGACGCGGCCCCACGGATTGTCCGGCTCGCGGTCGCTCGCCCGACGGGCGTGGAAGCGGTTGAAACCCAGCCGGTCCACGCGCCGGCCGAGCACGGCCAGCATGGCGGGTAGCAGCGTGATCGAGATCAGCGCCGCCAGCGAGACCGTCACCATCGCGCCGCAGGCGAACGAGCGCAAAAATCCCTGTGGGAACAGCAGAATGGCGCCCGCGGCTACGACCACGATGGTCGCGGAGAACACGACGGTCCGTCCGGCGGTCGCGACCGCGCGCCGTACCGCCTCGGGCACCTCGCGGCCGTCGGCCAGCTCCTCGCGGAACCGGCTCACGATGAACAGACCGTAGTCGATGGCCAAGCCGAGGCCGATCATCGAGACCACCGGCGAGACGAAGGAGTTCACTTCCATGACGGTGGTCAGGGCGCGAATGATCCCCCAGGCACCCAGCACGGTCAGCCCGCCGACGATGAGCGGGAGCGCGGCCGCCACAACGCCGCCGAACAAGAAGAACAACAGCACCGCCACGGCGGGAACGGCGAACAGCTCCATACGTCGCTGGTCGTGGGCCATGGTGTCGTTGAGTGCGGCCGCTACCGGCTGCCCGCCCGCGACCTCCATCTCGATGCCCGGTATGCGGAACCGGTCGGCGACCGTTCGGTAGTTGCGCATCACCTCCGTGTCGTCGTCGCCGCGAATGGCGATGGAGGCGAAGGCGTAGTCGCGGTCCTCGGAGCCGAAGATATCCGGTAGATCGAGCCCCGTGTCGGTCGGCCAGTAGGTGCCGTTGATCTTGGTGATCTGGCCCGGAAAACGTTGCGGCAGGCTGTTCAAGTGGCCGACGATCGTGGCGGCGAAGGCCGGATCATCGATCGTCTTGCCCGCGGGCGCGTGAAACAACAAGATCACATCGGCGATGTGATCGTGGCCGAACGCTTCGTCTCGGAGCCGAGCCGCGCGCGCCGATTCCGAAGTCGGATCGTCCCACCCGCTGACGCTGAGGTGATCGCCCAGCCCGAGGCCGTATACGCCGAGCGCGAGCAGTCCGGCGACGACGACCCCGATGACGGTGAATGGCCGCCGGACGAGCGTATCGGTCCAGCGCGTGAACTCGGCGAACAATGCCGCCTCCTAATCGATGACATCATAATTCGACGAGGCTCGCAAACAGTGAAAACGTAGCAATCTCAACAGATTTCATCGACGAAGGCGTCAGGATTTCGAGATGACACAAATCGGTCTTCGCGGGATTGTGAAGTCTCCCTGAGCTCGCGACGGCCGGTGGGGTGGCCGTTACGCTGAGGCGATCGCAACTGTGCACTGTGCACACCGCATTCGTGAATCGCCGTAGCAGAATGGCGTTCAACTAGATCCGACCCGGAGGATGTGCATGTCGGATATTGCAATTGTCGGCATCGGCTGTAGATTTGCGGGCGGAATCGATTCGCCCGATACCTTTTGGGAATTCGTCCTGGACAAACGCGACGGCGTGATCGAGATGCCCGCCGATCGCTGGGACTATCGCCGTTACTACGATCCGGAACCGCGCACGCCGGGGCGCAGCTACACCAAGCACGCGGCATTCATGACGACCGACCCGTGGGAGTTCGACCCGGATTTCTTCGGCATCTCCGCCCGCGAGGCGACCGTGCTGGATCCGCAGCAGCGCTTGATGCTCGAGGTGACCTGGGAGGCGCTCGACGACGCCGGGATCGCGCGCCACGCGGCGGGTGGGTCGATCGGCGTCTACGTCGGCGGGTTCGTGGTGGACCAGTCGGTGATCGGCGTGGTCGGCCCGGCCCTGTTCCACACCGACATGCACACCCCGGCCAGCGCGTCCTACACCATGCTGTCCAACCGGATCGCTTACGCGCTCAACCTGGTCGGCCCCGCTCTCACGGTCGACACCGCGTGCTCGTCGTCGCTGGTCGCCTTTCATCTCGCCTGTCAGGCGCTCGAGAACGACGACTGCGAGGTGGCGCTCGCCGGCGGCGTGAACGTGATGCTGCAGCCGGAGACCTTCGTCCTGATGTGCAAGGGCGGCTTCCTGGCCGCGGATGGCCGCTGCAAGTCCTTCGACGCATCGGCCGACGGTTACGGCCGTGGCGAGGGCGCGGGCATGGTGGCGCTGAAGAGACTCGACGACGCCGTACGCGACGGCGACCGGATCTACGCGGTGGTCAAGGCGACCGGCTCCAACCAGGACGGCCGCACCACGGCGATCACCGTGCCCAACGCCGAATCACAGGAAACCCTCGCCCGTTCGGTATGCGAGCGCGCGGGGCTCGCGCCGGACACGATCACCTATGTCGAGGCGCACGGCACCGGCACGCTGGTCGGTGATCCCGTGGAGTTGCGCGCACTGGGCCGTGTGTTCGGCGCGCCGGCGGGGCGCACGCGCTCGCTGGGCGTCGGCTCGGTGAAGTCGACACTCGGGCACACCGAGGCCGCGGCCGGTATCGCCAGCGTGATCAAGTCGGCGCTGGCGATCCACCATCGCACCATTCCGCCGCAGGGCTGGCTCGACAAACCCAATCCCGACATTCCGTTCGACGAGTTGGGATTGCACGTCCAACTCGAGGCGGAGACGCTGCCCGACGACGCCGAGCCGATGACGATCGCGGTCAACGGCTTCGGCTACGGCGGCACCAACGCCCACACCATCCTCCGGGAGTTCCGGCAGGTTCCCACCCAACCGGCCACGCCGCCCCGGCATTTCGGCATCCTGCCGATCTCGGCACGCAGCGGCGGCGCGGCACGCGCGCTCGCCGACCGGTTCGGCGACCTGATCACCGCGGGCGCCGACCCGGACCGGCTGGCCGAGGCCGCCTGGACGCGCATGGCGCACCATCAGTACCGCACGGGCATGCTCGTCGGCGACACCGCCGAGCTGGTCGGGGACCTGCGCCGGTTCGCGGCGGGAGAGGGCCGCGACGCCGCGCGGACGATCGTGGCGCGGACGGCCGAACCGGTGTTCGTGTTTTCCGGCATGGGCCCGCAGTGGTGGGGAATGGCGCGCGAACTACTCGGCGGCGAAGGCGTATTCACCGACGTGGCCGAGACGGTCGACGCGGAGTTCCGTTCGATCGCGGGCTGGTCGATCATCGAGGAGCTGCTGCGGCCCGAGGAAGAGTCCCGGGTCACCAGCACCGAGGTGGCGCAGCCGGCCAATTTCCTCGTGCAGGTGGCGTTGGCGCGTGAGCTGGCCGAGTACGGCATCCGGCCCGCGGCAGTGGTCGGGCACAGCGTCGGTGAGGTGTCGGCGGCCTACGTGAGCGGCGTGTTGTCGCTGCACGACGCGGTGCTGGTGGCTTATCACCGGGCCCGTTTGCAGGCGACGACCGCCGGATCGGGTGGCATGCTCGCGGTCGGGATGTCGCCCGAACAGGCCCGTGAACTCGTCGGCGACGACCCGCGGGTGGACGTCGCCGCCATCAACAGCGCGAGCTCGCTGACCTTGTCCGGCGACGTCGACCGCCTGGACGAATTCGCCGAAAAGCTCACCGAGGACGGCATTTTTGCACGCCGGCTACGCGTCGAGGTGCCGTATCACAGCCGGTTGATGGACCCGATCCTCGACGAGCTGCGCGAGGCGCTGGCCGAGCTGAAGCCGATGACGCCGACCGTGCCGCTGTACTCCTCGGTCACCGGCGAGCCGGTTGCGGGCCCCGACTGGGACGCCGAGTACTGGTGCGCGAACGTGCGACAGCCCGTCCGGTTCGCCGACGCGGTCACGAAACTGATCGGCGCGGACAGCCGCGTCTTCCTGGAGGTCGGCCCGCACCCGGTGCTGTCGGGCAACATCCGGGAGACGCTGCTGGGCGCGGACGTCAACGGCACGACGGTGGCGACACTGGATCGTAAGCAACCGGATTCGGTGAGCATCCGCCGCACCCTCATCGGGCTCTACGGCGCGGGCGTGCTCGATCTCGACGAGCTGTTCCCGGCGCATTCCGCCACCCCGCACGTGCCGCTGCCGCGCTATCCGTGGCAGCGCACGCGGCTTCACTCGGCGCTGCCGCTGTTCGAGCAAGCGCGGTTGGGTACCCCCGGCGCCTACACCATGCTCGGCGATCCCGACGTCGAGGGCAGGCCGGACTGGCTGCTACAGGTCGGCACCGAGCTGCTGCCGTGGCTGGCCGACCATGTCGTCAACGGCGTCAAGATCATGCCGGGCGCGGCCTACCTGGATGCCGCGCTGAGCGCCACGGCCACCCGCTTGGGTGTCGAACGCGTTGCGCTGGAACAGGTTCGGTTCGTGGCCCCGCTGATCATGGCCGCGCCGGACGTGCCGCTGGTGGCGCTGACCATCGAGGAGGCCAGCGGCCGCTTCATGATCCGATCGCGATCGGCGACGGGGACGGCGTGGACGGTGCACGCGTTCGGCCGCACGCTGACCGGCAGTTACAAGCCTACGAAGGTCACGGTGCCCACCCTGGACGTCGGTCTCGACATCGACCCGCAGATGTTCTACAGCGGCCTGGCCGCGGCGGGGCTGCAGTACGGTCCGGCCTTCCGCCGCGTCACCTCCGTGCGCGTGGGCGCGGAGGCGGTGGTGGCCACCGTCGACGGCACCATCGCCGCGGACGCCGGACACCTCGCCCATCCCGCGGTGGTCGACGCCGCGATGCAGTCGGCGGCCCTGCTGTTCGCCGACGCCCGGATCGATGTGGGCACGCTGGTGCCGGTCGGTGTCGCGGCGGTACGGCTGGTCGCACCGCTGCCCGAGCGGATCACCGTCGTCGCGCGTCGTGATCCCCGCGCCCGGCTGCGCGCCGATGTGGATCTGCTCGACGGCGAACACAACCTCGTGATGCGGTTGAGCGGCCTGCAGATCGGTGCGCTCGCGCCGGGCCAGGATCCGCTGCACCGGATGGTCGACTTCTACTACGCCGAGACGTTGGAACAGCGCGATCCCATCGATCCCGCGACCCTGCCGCAGGATTCGGTGACCACCGTGATCGTCGCGCTGGGCGGTAACTGCCGCCGTGCGGGGCAACTGGCCGCCGCGCTGCCGGGCTCTCGGCTGTACGTAGCCGCGGTGGCGGGCCGTGCACTCGCCTCCGATCTGGCCGCGACACTGGCGGCCGCCAAGGCGGAGGGCGCCGACCGGCTGCACGTCTGCGTGGTCGCGGGAACCGTCGAGGACGATGTCGCCGACCTGTGGGCCCTGGAGCGGATCGCGGTCGCCCTCGACGAGTTCGTCCACCCCGACACCACCGAACAGGGGCCCGAGAGCGTCTTCGGTGAGGGGTGGTGCCATGCCACCTTGGTGACCGAGCGGGCGTTCGCGTTGCCGGACAGTCCGGTCCCGCCGGACTCGAGTCATGCCGCGCTGGCCGGTGCGCGCCGGGTGCTGCTCAACGAGCAGTCGGCGCTGCGCTGGCGGCTGATCGACGCGGAACCCGACACCCAGATCGCCGATCTGATCGCGGAACTGGCCGTGCCGGGCGCGTTCTGGAACGACAATCTCGACGAGGTCGTGCTGCGCGCGGGCAAGCGCTGGGTCCCGCTGGTGATCAAACCGCTGCAAGAGCGCCTCGACGCCCTCGACACCGCCGAACCGCTCACCGACCCGGAAGCCAACTTCACGCTGGAGCTGCCCCGGACACGCCTGCTGTCGGCGTTGGCGTGGCGGCGATGCCCGCGCCCCGAACCCGGACCGGGCCAGGTCGAGGTGCGGATGAAGATCATCGGCCTCAACTACAAGGATCCGCTCAAAGTCATCGGCCTGCTCGGCGAGCGTGAGCTCGCGCCCACCTATTTCGGCACTGTGCCGGGGATGGAGGGCGTCGGTGAGGTGGTGCGCGTGGGCGATGGGATCACCGACCTCGCGGCGGGCGATCTGGTCGCGGTCGCCGCCAAAGGCATGATGCAGCGCTACGTCGTCGTCGACCGGCAGCTGACGATCCCGCTGCCCGCCGACGCCGATCCCGCCTACTGCACCAGCACCATCGCCTTCGGCACGGCCGAGTACGCGCTGCTGGATCTGGCCCGGCTGGAACCGGGCGAGACGGTGCTGATCCACGGGGCCGCGGGCGGCGTCGGCACGGCCGCGATCCAGGTGGCCAAGGATCGCGGGGCGCGCATCATCGGCACCGCGAGTACGGACGAGCGCCGCGCCCACGTGCTCGCTCTCGGCGCCGATCACGCGATCGACTCGCGTTCGCTCAACTTCGTCGACGACGTAATGGAGCTGACCGGCGGCAAAGGTGTGGAGGTCGTGCTCAGCAGCGCGCCGGGCGAGATCTTGCGCCAGAACTTCAACGCGGTAGCGGAATTCGGCCGCATCGTCGAGGTGGGCAAGGCCGACATCTACACCGGTGGCCTGCTCGAGCTGGCCAACTTCGACAAGAACCTGGCGTACTTCTCCATGGATTTGGACCGCCTGGTCGCCGTCGACGCGCAGCGGCTGGCCAAGCTGCTGCAGCGGGTCTACGAGAAGGTGCTCGCGGGCACCTACCAGCCGCTGCCCTACCGGCTGTTCGAGACCGACGAGGTGGGCAGGGCCTTCGAGGAGACCATCCGCTCGACCGGGCTGGCGCGGATCGCGCTGCGCATGGATTCGTCCACGGCCGCGGTGCGGCCGTACCTGCCGGAGATCGAGATAGACAGCGCCGCGAGCTATCTCGTGACCGGCGGATTCGGTGGGTTCGGGATGGCCATCGGGCGCTGGCTGGTGCTGCGCGGGGCGCGGCGGGTGGTGCTGCTCGGCCGCGGCGGCGCGAGCACAGCGGAGGCGCGCAGGCAGCTCGAGGCGTGGCGGACCATCGGTGTCGACGTGGTCGAGGAGCGTGCCGATGTGACCGACCCGGAGGCCGTCGCCGCGATCGTGGCGCGGTCCCACAGTTCGGAGCACCCGCTGCGCGGGGTGTTCCACGCGGCGGGCTCGGTGGCCGACAACCGCTTGGCGGCAATGTCGTTCGAGGAGCTGGCCACGGTCTACCGACCGAAGGTGCACGGCGCTCGGGTACTGCACCAGGCCGTGGCCGAGGCCGGGATCCGGCTGGACATGTTCGTGTTGTGCTCCTCGGGCGGTTCGATGTACGGCATCTACGGCCAGTACAACTACTGCGCGGCCAACGTGGCGGTGGAGTCGCTGGCCGAGGAATGGTCCCGGGCGGGCGAGCGGGCGCTGTGCGTCGGCTGGGGTCATCTGTCGGGCGCGACCGGTGGCATGGCCGCCGACGAGACGGCCCTCAAGTATCTTGATCTGGTTGGCTTCGATCCGATCGACATGGCCGACGCCACCGCGTACCTGGAGCAGACCCTGCGCCTGGGGGTGGCCCGGGCGGCGATCATTCCGACCGACTGGGCCAAGCTGACCGGCACCTTCCCGCAGCTGACCCGCACCGGCCGCACGAGCGCGCTCGCGCAGGCCTCCGCCAAGGACACCTCCGAACTGGCCCGGCTGCGAGCCGAGGTGGCCGCGATCGAGGACAGCAAGCGCGGGGCCTTCGTCGCCCGCAAGATGGCCGAGGAACTGGCTGTCGTCATGGGTGTGCCCGTCGAGTCCATCGACATGACCGTTCCGGTGCCCGAACTCGGGCTGGATTCGCTGATGGCGGTGGAGCTCGGGGCGCGGGTCACCAAGACCCTCGGTATCGACCTGATGTCGCTGCAGATGGGCCGGTCGTTCAGCCTGGAGCAGGCCGGCCCGAAGGTGGCGGAGCTGATCCTGGCCGCGGATACCGGTCAGGCGCAGTCGGCGCCGGACCCGGCCACGCCGATGTCCGAGCCGACGGCTTCGAACGGTCTCGCGGCCGAACCGGTTCTGGCGATGGCATCGGCCGAGGCCAGGCCGTGACCACCCACCGTCGTCGAATCGAGGTATCCCCGTGGTCGGTTTCGGGCTGATCGATGAATGGGAGCCGGGGCCCGGCCGGCTGGTCAGCTGGGCGGCGTCACCGGAGTCGGTGGCGCGCGCCCGGCGGGCGCCGGTTCACCCGGCCCCGCCCTCGCACCAGCAGGAGCAGTATCTCCGGCTCGCCGACCGGCACGCGGAGGCGGATTTCCGGTACTCGGGCCTGTGCCTGGTGACCGCGGAGATCCCGACCGGCGATCTCGACTTGGACGCGATGACGCGGGCGGTCAACGCGTTCCTGTTGCGCCACGACACCTTCCGGACCTGGTTCCGGGTTGACTCCGCGGGTGCGATCGAGCGTCATCTCGTACCCGCGGAGGACGTCGAGTTCGTGCCGGTCGATTACGGCCGCGTCGACGAGGCGCGGGCCATCCGCGATCATGTCCAGAAGACGACGCCAGGGCCCTTCGACTGGGACTGCTTCACCTTCGGGGCGATCGAGCGCGAGGATTCGACCACGGTCTACCTGGCGGTCGATCATCTGCACACCGACGGATTCGGCCAGTATCTGTCCGGATTCGACCTCGCACTGCTGTATCTGCGGGAGGTGTGGGAAGACGTCGGCCTGCTGGCCCCCGCGGCCAGCTATCTCGACTACTGCATCGCCGAGCGGGAGTACACGGGCCGGATGACGCTCGCCTCGCCAGGCGTGCGCAAGTGGCTGGAGCTCATCCGCGGCAACGACGGCGAACTACCCTCGTTCCCCTTGGATCTGGGCAGGCGCACCGATGTGTACAACCGCAGCGCCCACCGCACGGTCACCCTGTTCGACGAGCACACCGCGCTGCGATTCGAGCGGGTCTGCCGCGACAACGGCGCGGAATTCGTCGGTGGCATCTTCGCCGCGGCGGCGCTGGCCGAGCGTGAGCTCATCGGTGCCGACTACTACTTCGGCATGACGCCCGTCAGCACCCGCAGCACCGCCGCGGAACGCGCGTCGGTCGGCTGGTACGTGACGCTGCTGCCGGTGACCTTTCCGATCGGCGCCACCACCACCTTCGCGCGCGCCGCGACCATCGCGCAGCACGCCTACGAGAACGGACTACGGCTGGCCCCCACCTCGTTCCAGCGCGTGGTGGAACTGCTGCCCGCGGACTCCGATCTCGACCTGAAACCGGGCTGGTCCACGCCGATGATCTCGTACGTGGACGCCAGGGAGCTGCTCGGCAACGAGTTGTTCGACCTCGCGTCGTGCGGGCTGTACGCCAATCGCGCCGCCTCCGAGCAGGTGCTGATCTGGATCAACCGGCTGGCGTCGGAAACCACGCTGAGCGTCATCTATCCGGACACACCGGTGGCGCACGGCTCCGTCGAACGCTATGTGGCCACGCTGCGAGCGGTGTTCACGGCGGCGGCCGCGGACACCCACTAGAGGAGGATTGGTGGACAACGCTTTTCGTGACCCGGGAATCCCGGACGGAGAGAAGTCCGTCTACACCGTCACCATCGCCGATCGGCCGTCGAAGCTCGACGTGGTCAGCGTGGTCGCCCATGACGGCGACGGTTACCGCTCGACGCTCGAGGCGGGCCTGGGACACGGGATTTTCGCGATGACCATCGAGCAGCGGTTCCAGCGCTCCGGCGATCGGCTGCAGGCCGAGCACTACCGCGCCGAGACTCGCTCGGGCACAACGGTGGTCTCACGTGAGGAGGCCAACTTCCTCGATACCGTCCACCTTCGATTCGGCGGCGGGATCGCACCCTTTCCCGCCAACGTGATGCCGCTGGCCGCTGGCCTGACGCTGCTGCGTGGCCTGGACTTCACCGAGGGCGCCGAGGAGTGCGTGGATCTGTGGCTGGCCTTCTCGGTGCACGTTCCGCTCGGGGCCAAGGTGGAGCAGCGCACCGTCGTCGAGGTTCCGGCCGGGCGCGTCAGCAGCTGGCAGGTCCGGCTGCGGCCGCGGTTGTCCGGACTGAACACCATGGTGGAGAAGGTGGTCGGCGGGTTCCTGCCGCCCGCGGTGGCGCACTTCGAGACGGCTGCGCCGCACCGGCTGGTCCGGCTCGGCTTCCCGACCGGGCCGATGCCGTGGGATCCGCGTGGAGTGATGGAACTGGTCGCTTAGGCCGGTCGGCTCAGCGGCCCCGTGCGGTCCCACGCCGTCGTGGTCCCGGGCCCGAGTACCGCCGGTAGCACACCGGCGAAGCCCCGTTCCCTGACCCGGAGGGTAGGTGGACACACAGGGCCACGCCGGTCGGCAGAGCCGGTCAGCGCGTGGCCGACGCGCGTTCTCGGATCCGGTCGACGGTGGCCGCAACGACGCGGCGGCGGCGCGGGGACCACCAGTTGGCCGGGCCCATCAGCTGCACCAGGGCCGGTACCAGGAGCATCCGGACCAGAGTGGCGTCCACGACGAGCGCGATGATCATGCCGAGGCCGAGGAAACGCATGGGGGTGAGCGGCGACAGGGTGAACGCGCCGGTGACGATCACCAGGAGAGTGGCCGCCGCGGTGATCACTCGCGCGGTCTTGACCGTGCCCGCGCGTACCGCCGCCGCGGTGTCGGCGCCCGCCTCGTGCGCTTCGACCATGCGTGAGAGCAGGAACACCTCGTAGTCGGTGGAGAGCCCGAAGACGACCGCGATGATCAGTACCAGCATGCCCGCGGTGATCGGGCCGGTGCTCACGCCGAGCAGGCCTGACAGATGCCCGCCGCAGAAGATCCAGGTGAGCACGCCGAACGTGGCGGCGAGGCTCAGGAACGCGAGAACCACGGCCTTGAGCGGCAGTACGATCGAGCGGAACGCGACGGACAGCAGCACCACCGTCGCGGTGACCATGACGAGGATCATCCAGGGCATGGCCGCGACGATGGAGCGCACGCTGTCCACGGTGGCCGCGGTGTCGCCGCCGATCCACAAGACGGTGCCGTCCGGTGGAGTCAGGCCGCGCATGCCGCGCACCGTGGCAGTGGCAGCTTCGGTGCGGTCGGTGTAGCGCAGGAACGCGTGGAAGACGACGAAGTCCTCGGCGCGACCCACTTGAACGACCTGCCGCACCCCGTCGACCTCGCCGAGCGCCGCCGCGGCCGCGTCGACGGCGGCCGACTGCGGCGGCCCGTCTGTGCCGTGCAGCACGGCGGTTACGCCGCTACCTGCCGCGGGGAACTGCGCGGTGAGTTCTTCGACGGTGACGCGCATGGGATTGCCCGGGGGCAACGCCCGATGGTCTATGTCGCCCAGCCGCAGACCGGCCAGCGGCGCCGCGAAGACCAGCAGGACGGCGCCGACCACCACGGTCACCAGACCCGGCCGCCGCAGCACCCGATCGACCAGGCCGCCCCAGAACCGGTCGCTGCGTTCGATCGCCCGCGCGGTGCCGATACGCGCGCCGAACAGGGCCAGCAATGCGGGCAGCACGGTGAGCGAGATCCCGGCGGCCAGCGCCACCGCGGTGATCGCGCCGATGCCGAGCGACCGCAACACCGCCTGCGGGAAGACGAACGTCCCGGCGAACGCGCAGACCAGCAGCAGCGCCGAGAACGCGACGGTACGGCCGGCGGTCGCGTAGGTGCGTGCGATCGCGGACCGCACCTCGTGCCCGTCGGCGACTTCCTCACGGAACCGGGTCACCAGGAACAGCCCGTAGTCGATGGCCATTCCGAGGCCGAGCAGTGAGGCGATGTTCATCGCGAACGTGCTCACTTCGGTGAGCTCCGCGAGCACCCGGATGGCGCCCATCGCGCCGAGCACCGTCAAGCCGCCGACCACCACCGGGAAGGACGCGGCGATGAGCCCGCCGAAGACCAGCACCAGAATGAGCAGCGTCAGCGGCAGGGAGACCGATTCCGCCCGCAGGAGATCGTGCTGGGACTGCGCGTTGATCTCGGTGGAGATGGCGCTGTAGCCGGACAGGTCGGTCGGCACACCCGGCACCCGGAGCTGCGGCTCGATCGCCGGGTACGCGCTGACTCGCCGGTTGGCGTCACCGGCGAGGTACACCACGGCGAGTGCGTGCCGGTTGTCCGCCGAACGCAGGAATTGCTTGCGGGCGATTCCGGCGTTCCAATAGGTTTCGATCGGCCGTTGCAGCATCGCCGCGTCGATCCGTGCGAGCGATTCCTGCACACGAGGCCCGATGTCGTCGAGGGTCTGGCCCTCCGGCGCGGTGTATCGCACGACCACGTCGGGATTCTGCGGTCCGAAGTGGTCGCTCACGAGCCGATCCACGTGCGCGGACTCGCTGCCGGGATCGATGAACCCGGCCGCCGTGACCTTCTCGGACGCTCCGATCCCCAGCAGGCCGGACAGCAGCATCACGCCGGTCACGATGGCCAGCACCGCTTTCGGCCGCGCGAGGACGATCCGGGCGAGCGCGTTCATCGCACGGCCGTATCGTGCGGCGCGAGGTCGGCTTCCAGCCGCGCGGTGATCTTGTCCAGCAGCGCCTCCAGCCGCGGCTCGATGCCCGCGCCGTTGCGGCAGGAGACGGTCAGCTCCAGTTTCCCGCGCGCCTGGACCATGGCGAACAGCAGCGGCATCGCGCCGCTGTGCTGCGGCAGCGCCCGCATGGTGGTCGGCGTCCAGCCGGGGACGGCCATCTCGTCGAGATCGACCGCGCCCATGTGGGAGACGGTGGCCGACACCATGTTCCGGTTCAGCCGTGCCCCGAGCCAGTTGCTGCCGCGCAGTATCCCGCGGATCACAGCGGCCGGGAACATCGACAGCTTGCCGTTGTCCAACTCGTTCAGTTCCCGTTTCTCCCGCAGCCCGGTACGCATCCGCGCGCTGATCGTCTCCCAGCTCTCGCCGGGGGAGACGTCGAGGAACAGCGGCAGCGCCAGGTTCGCGGTGGAGCGCAGCGCGGGATCGTGCCTGCGCAGATCGACCGGGATCATGAAGCGCGATCTCGCGCCGGATTCGGCGGCCAGGACCGCCGCGACCCGTGCGGGGATGCCCTTCCCGGAAGCCTCGATGGTGCGGTGGCGCAGCAGCCAGCGCGGGCCCGCCGGATTCTGGCGGCCGCGGCCGGTCGGCGCCGGGAACCTCGGCAGGACCAAAGTCGGTTTGCCCGGCGCGCCGATCCGGGCCACCAACTCGGCGTCGGCGATCGGGTCGGCCGCGCCGAGGGGCGGATGCCCGCGCAAGGCGCGGAATACGTCGTCCACCCACATCCGCAAACCCATGCCGTCCATCACGCCGTGGAAGGCGCGGAACAGGACGGTGGTCTGCGCGCCGGTGAGCAGCAGCACCTCGGTGGTCCGCTCCGGCGTGGGACCGATCGGGCTGTCGAGCACCGCGTCGTGCTCCAAGGCGTCGTAGTTCAGCGACCATCCCGGCACGACGCGCACGCTCGCGCCCAGACCGCTGTCCACCCAGTCGCCGCCGTCGCGGACCAGGCGGGCGCCGGGTGTGGCCGCCGAGGCCACGTCGACGGCCCGCTGCAGCGC
Organism: Nocardia sp. CY15; assembly: GCF_009829295.1. Classification (NCBI taxonomy): domain Bacteria; kingdom Bacillati; phylum Actinomycetota; class Actinomycetes; order Mycobacteriales; family Nocardiaceae; genus Nocardia; species Nocardia sp. CY15. The sequence goes on along the minus strand of NZ_VUOT01000015.1, from coordinate 28,037 downwards.
GGCCGGGTCCAGGCTGCCGTCGCCGTGGACGGCGAGGTGCATGACGAACGGTGGGGTCACCCTCCGCGTGGAGAAATAGAGGTGTTCGGTGGGAGTGATCTTCCGACGGAAGACAGAGGCGTTGCTCATGCTGATCTCCGGGGCCGATGTGGTGTTCAGCGCACATTCCGGGTGAGTTCGACCGCCCCGCCCTGGGTTTCCAGCCAGGCGAGGAAGGCGGTCAGTCCGCTGTCGCGGTCCACGACCGGCCGATAGCCGAAATCGCGCGCGGCGGCGGTGGTGTCATATGTGGCGCTGCGGGTCAAGAGGGCGACCGTGTAGCGCGACAGCGGTGGTGACCAGCGGGTCGCGATGGCCGGAATACGCCAGATCGTCTCGATGACGCGCACCGCCGCGTTGATCACCCGCGGGTGGGGTCTCCTGGTCGGCGGCTGGTATCCCAGCCGGGTGGCCACCTCGCCGAGGAATCCCCAGACGTCGGTCTTCTCGGCGTCGGCGACGAAGTACGCTTTGCCGCCGACCGCGTCCGAAGCGGCCGCCTTCACACAGGCGTCGACGACGTTGTCCACGTGGCACAGCGAGGCGTACACGGTGCGACCGAAGGACAGATCCGGCAGCGTCCCCGCTCCGGTCCGGCCGAGCAGCCGCACGATGGGACCGGTCCGGTCGCCCGCGCCCCAGATCGCGCGCGGGCGCAGGGCGCAGGTGCGGAACCCTTCGGTGTCGGCGGCCAGTACCGCGCGCTCCGCCGCGGCTTTGGTCTCGGCATACAGGTTCAGGTAGCGCCGCGGGTACGGCACCGATTCGTCGACGTCGAGCTGGTCGCTGCCGTAGTAGTCCATCATCGCGCTCGGGCTGGAGATGAACACGAATCGCGCCGTCCCGCCGCGCCGGGCCGCCTCGAGCAGTCGCTCGGTGGCCCGGACGTTCTCGTTCCAGAACTGTTGCCGGGTGCCGCGCTCGTCCACGCGGGCCGCGCTGTGGAACACGATGTCGACCCCGCGGGTCGCTTGCTCGAGCGAAGCGGGATCGGTCAGGTCGCCGTAGACGAGCTGGACCTTGTCGACGTCGGCGCCGAGGTCGTTCAGGTTGCTGGTGCGGCGCACCAGGATCGAGACGTCGTGCTCACCGTCGCGCATCAGCCTGCGCACGAGTGCGCCGCCCAGAAATCCGGACGCGCCGGTCACCAGGACTTTGCTCATTGCCCCTCCTCCTTGCCGGGTTGGGTTCGCCACCAGGTCAGGCCGAAGATCTGTGTCAGGACCGCCGTCGCGAACCGGCTGCGGCCGGAGCCCTCGGCGGCGCGAAGGGCCACCGGAATCTGCGCCGCGTGCACGACGACGCTGAGGAAAGCGTCGATCCACCAGACGGTGCGCAGGATCCGGTTGTCCGGGATACGGTCGGTCGCCGCGGCGAGCACGCCCCCGGCCAGATACAGCCACCCGAGTACGGGAATCGCTCGTATTACTGTCGTTTTCGTCATCAGTCGTCCGTTCCGAGCTGCCGGGCCGCCCACACCGTGAGCTGCTCGCGCCCGATCTTGGCGTTGTGCCGGATGTCGACGGGGAAGGACGGGTGGACCAAGAAGTCGGCGATCGTCCTGGTGAGGTCGAACCGCGCCCCGTGGGCCCGCAGCGCGACTTCGACGAGGTCGGTGTCCGCGCCGGGCTTCGGTTCGACGCAGAGCACCGGTCGCTGCGCTCCACGCGCCCCGATCCCGACCAGCGCCGTGCGGGCCACGCCCGCGACGGTGTTGAAGATCTGCTCCACCTGGACGGTGAACATGGGTCCGTGCGCCGTCACCACGCGCTGGCTCTTGCGTCCGCAGAACCAGATCCGCCCTTGGTCATCGATCCACGCGAGATCGCCGGTGCGGTGCCAGATCCGGTCGCCGTCGACGATCTTGCCCAGGGTGTTCGCCTGCTCCGGCCAGTGGTAGCTGGTGCTGACGTTCGGCCCGGCGACCACGAGTTCGCCGATCCCGCCGGTGTTCTCCAGCTCGCCGGCGAGTTCCTCGGCCCGCGCCCACGTCGGTATGGCGTCGTCGGTGATGGCGACGATGCGCGCCCGCACCTGGTGGGAGGGCCTGCCGATGCATGTTCCCGCGCCGCGGTGTGCCCGTTCCACCAATCCGTTCAGCAGTTCCCGGGACTCGATGGTGGACATCGGCAGCGCCTCGGTGGATCCGTACCCCGCGACGATCTTCGCGTCCTCATGGAGTACCGCACGCAGTCCGGCGATGCACCAGTCCGGCACCGGCGCACCGCCGGAGTAGACGCTGTCCAGCGACTGCAGTGCGGCCGGGTGGGCGCGCAGATACTCCAGCAACGGGATCAGCACGGCGGGGGAGGCGAACATGGTTCGCACCCCGAACCTCTCGATCGCGTCGACGACGTGCGCGGGATCGGTCGCGCCCACCTTGCTCGGGATCAGCGGCGGCAGCACGCATCGCGAGCCGAGCAGCAGATCCAGCACGCCGACCAGCGGAAGGGTGATCAGCGAGGCCTCCGGCGCGACCTCCGCCCGCGCCAGGTGCACCTGCTCCACCATCGCGGCCAGGTTGCCGTGCGTCAGCCGCACGGCCTTGGCCGGGCCGGTGCTGCCGGTGGTGAACGCGATGAGCAGCAGGTCGTCCTCGGCGGCCGGGCGTACCCCGGTGACCGCGCCGGTGGGGGTGCGGCCCCAGTCCCGCAGCGACTCGCCGCGCCAGAACCAGCGCCTGCCGACCGTGACCGTGGTGCGGACGGTGCGGAAGCCGTGCCGGAACAGCACGCGCAGCGCGTGCGCCTGCGGGATGCCGATGAACGCCTCGGCGTCCACGGCGCGCAGGCAGCGCAGCATCTTCCGCACGCCCATGCCCGGGTCGATCACGACCGCCACCGCTCCGAGTTTGAGCAGGCCGAACATGATCGCGTACAGCTCCGGGCTCGGCAGCACCAGCACGATGGTGCGGGTCCCGGTGCCGACACCCGACGCGGCGAGCCGCTGGGCGATGGTGTCCGACCACGCGTCCAGCTCGCCATAGGTCAGGTGCCGGTAGGCCGGCAGGCCATCGAGGTCGATCCCATCCGCGTAGCGCACGGCCACACGGGTGGGGTCGGTGCGGACGACCGCACGAAACCGATCGATGGCCTGCCAGTAGGTTCCCGTTGTCACGCAGGCGCCCCGGCGAAGACGGGCAACCGGTAGAGCACCGCCGCCGCCGCCGGACCCGCGCCCGCCGCGACGAACAGCACTTGGCGGTACTCGGCGAGCCCGTCGTCCACGATCGCCGAGTCGTAGGCCGCGGTGAGCGCGGCCGTGTGCGGGTCGCCGTCACGCAGATCCGGTAGGCGGACCGATCGCTGGTCGATGCCGAGGGCGGCGGCCAGCTTCTTCGGGAACTCCGGGCTCGGCGTCGACGCGATCAGCGCGATCTCGCTCAGCGAGGCGTGGTCCGATTCGGCGAGCGCTCGGCGCGCGGCGCCGAGAGCCACCTCGAGTAGGCGGTCCTCGAAGCCGGGCTCCCGCTCCACGGTGATCAGGCTGCGGCCGCGGTCGCCCATCGTCGAAATGTCGAGATAGCCCTCGACCGCCGGCGTGCCCTCACCCTTCACGGTGTGCACCGTGCCGAAGCCGTCCGGTTCGTCGGTGCGCTCCAGCAGCAGCGCCGCGCCGCAGGTGGAGTACGGGAACTCGTCGTCGGCGACCGAGCGGGTCATCGACGGATGGGTGTCGCCGGACACGATCAGCACGTGCTCGGCGCTACCGGTCTCCAGGACCGAGGTGGCGACCTGGATCGCGTTGACGACACCGATCGCCCCGTTCATCAGATCGAACGAGAAGGTCCTCGGGTCGTCTTTGGCGTATTCCAGGCCGATCCCGGCCGCCTTCTGGATCAGCGCCGACACCGCGGGTTCGACGGTATTCGAATCGCGGAAGATGCCCGCGTTGATCAGTAGGCCGACCTGATCGGAACGAATTCCGGCGCGCTCCAGACTCTGCCTGGCAGCGCGGGTGGTGTGCTCGACGATGCTGTAGGTGTCGTCGGATCGGCTGATGCCGGTGGACTTGATGCGCACGCTCATGACTGACCTCAGACCTTCAGCGACGAGATGGTGGTGGACACGAACCCGGTGACGATGCCGGAGGCCGCGGGCACCAGCAGCAACTTCGATCCCGCGGGGAGGTTCTGCTGGCTGAGCTGATCGTGCAGGACGATGAAATGCGAAGTGGTGGAAGTGTTTCCGTACTTCTCGATGACCCGCAGATCCGGCGGCATCGGGCTACCGAACTCCCGTTCGGCGATGGCGTTCATCCACGGAATGGCGGCGGCGCCGAACTGGTGGTGGATGACGTAGTCGAACTTCTCGTCGGCGAAGGTCTTGCCCCGCGCCTCGAGGAATTTACGCTGAGTATTGGTGCCGAGCAGGAAGCGGTCCTCATTGTGCATCCGGCGGTTGTCGGTGTACATCGCGACGCCCTGGGATTTGTCGCTCGGCATGCCGAGGCACAGGTGCGCGTACTCCGCGGCGGTCATCATCTCGATGTAATGGATAACGTCGTTTTCATCGACGGCCTCGTCCAAAACGATCGCGCATCCGGAGTCGCCGACGGTCAACGCCGCAAACTGCGGATCGTATTTCTCGGAAATCTCGCGGACCGCGGTGTCGGCAATTTCGGTAATCGCCTCGCCGCTGACAACGAGTCCGTTCCGGACGGCGCCGGATCGGATCATCCGGTCCAGGATGTAAGTACCGGTGAGCATTCCGGCGCAGGCATTGGAAATGTCGAACACAATGGCGTTCTTAGCGCCGATAAGACGGCTGATCGACATGGCGAACGAGGGCTCCATATACATGCGGGTGGCATGCTTGCCGCGCGAGATCGAGGTGGAGATGATCACGTCGATGTCCTCTGGACCGTGCTGTGACCTGGACAGACAGTCCTCGACAGCCTTCATCGCCAGAGTGAAGGAGTCTTCGTAACTTTGCGGTCGAGTATCGCGCACCCGGCGTTCACGAACGCCGGTGATTTTCTCCAGATCGAACGAAGGGGGTTCCTTCATCCGGGACAGCAGCTCCTCGGTGGTAACGACAGTCGAGGGCAGATAGGCGCCGATGGATTCGAAGCGAGAATGGGGAGACACGAGCGCTCCTGAAATCGTTGACATATACGGTTCCGGATCGACTCTGATCGTCGGTGCATTGAACACTACCCGACAGTAACAACAAATGGCTATATCCCGCGCCAGCCATGTCTCTGAGACGGGAATCACTCGCGCGGGTATCTGTTTCGTGAGGTATCACTAACCGGTGACACCCTGGCTATGGCGTTCGCAGTATTGCGATGTGAGTGGCCGTTTCGGTTTGTCGCGGGTTTTCGGGTCCGAAGCGCGGCCGGCCGCCTCGGGTGGGTCGATGCATCGCTTTCGGAATGGCAACTGATCGGCTATTGCCGAATGGTGGCAATTCGTGAGGTGGCGGTGGGTTGGGCCCCTCGATGGATGTGAGTGACCTCACTGCGAATCATGCAGGGCTGACCGGTCGGTATCGCGTCGGCGTGTGCCTCTCATGCGGACTGACCGAACAGTGTTGTGGTGGAAGCGAACTCGCGAGATTCGGTTGATCCGTACCCGCGCCGGCCGTTCGACCCGGGCATCGCGGTGGACCGAACTGCTCCGAAGGAGCTGGGCGGCTACCGATCCGAACCGTCGCTGGGCGCGGCTCGAGGGCGTGTCTAGGCCTCTGTGCTCAGCGAGGAGCGGGCCGTGGCGATCCGTTCGATGACGTCGGCGGCGTGCGCGTCGAAACGTTCCCGCGAGACAGGGATTTCACCGTCGAGCCAGGGGCGGTACAGATAGGCGAGCGCGCCGAAGATGGCGCTGGCGTTGAGCGCGTGGTCGTGCTCGTCGGGAATCGGCTCGGAGTAGTCGCCCGCGGTGATGACGAGCGCGATCGGCGCGGTGAACAGGCCGATCAATTCGTTGGCGCGCGGCATGAGCACCGGAGTGGCTTGCGATTCGATGAACATGATCCGGCCGCGGCGGCGGTCCTCCAGCAGATAGTCGGTGAAGATGCCGACCATGTGGCGGAACATCGAGTCGCGTTCGAGGGGTGCGTTGGGCAGTTCCTCGAGCAACCGGTCACGCGCGCCGAGGACCACGGTGTCCAGCACGGTCATCAGCAGCGCGTCCAGGTTCGTGAAGCTCTCGTAGAAATAGCGCTCGGTCAGCCCGGCCTGCCGGCAGACGCCGCGCATGGACGCCTCGGCGGCGCCGACGGTCGCCATCAGTTCCGTGCACGCCTCGATCAACTGTTCCCGGCGCGTGGCGACGCGATCGGCGGGGGAGAGTCCGCGCCAGCGGCGCATGCCCGGTATCGATCCGTCGCCTTCGACCATGGCGCCATCCTCTCATAGCAACCGAACAGACATCATGTGATGTTGACAGCATGTGATGTCATCAATAGATTGCGAAGACACCGATCGAGGACGAGGGGTGCGAGATGGGCTCTGCCGTATATACCGACCAGGCACACGCCATCAACGCGCGGGCGGTGGAATTCGACTTCGCCACGGTGCCGATGCACTACATCCCCGGCGAGCCGATGGCCACCCACATCATCAACGTCATGCACCTGGTGCTCCCCGAAGGGGAGCGCGCGATGGCGCAGGCGCTGGCCGAGGCGCTACCCCTGATCGAGGACGAGCGGTTACGCGAGGAAGTCCGCGGGTTCATCGGACAGGAATCCATGCACGCCAGCTCGCACGAGAAGGCGCGCGAGCAGTTGGAGCGGCTCGGCTTGGAAGTCGGCCCGATGGTCGAGCGCGTGACCTGGCTGGTCGACCGGGTGCTCGGCGACCACGGGCTGACCGGACGGGCCAGACGAGAGTGGCTGTGCGAGCGGCTCGCGCTTTTCGCGGGCATGGAGCACTACACCGCGGTGATCGGGGAGTGGCTGCTGACCAACGACAAGCTGGAAGCCAAGGGCATGCACCCGGCGATGCTCGACCTGATCCGCTGGCACGGCGCCGAGGAAGTCGAGCACCGCAGCGTGGTCTACGACGCGTACATGCACCTCGACGGCGGATACGCTCGCAAGGCCCGGCAGGCGGTGCTGGCCAGCGCGGGATTGCTCACCTTGTTCGTCGTCTCCGGCGGCTATCTGTTCCATAAGGATCCGTCCGAACGCAAGGGCCGATTCTGGCCGCTGCAACTGGCGAGCGCGTCGGTCCGCGGTGTGGTGCCGAGCTTCACCACCTTCTTCACCGAGATCCCGCGCTATCTGCGGCCGGGATTCCATCCCTCCCAGCTCGGACCGATGGACAACGCGCTGCGTTACCTGGCGCAGTCGCCCGCGGCACGGGCGGCGGGCGCGTGACCGCGGTCGGCGAGCGGTTCCAGCCCGGGGCCGCGTTGCGGCTGATCGGCTCGGCGGCCGACGCCTACAAACGACTGTTCGTCGCGGGCGATGCCGCGCCGTTGCTTTCGCGTCCCAGTCCGGTCCGTCGCACCGGGTACGAATTCGAGGTGGTCGTCGACCGGATCGGGCAGGAGGCCGACGGCGTGGTGAGCTTGTGGCTGCGCCACCCCGACGGTGGTCCGCTGCCCGCTTGGACGCCGGGCGCGCATCTGGACGTCTTCCTGCCGTCGGGTCGCCAGCGGCAGTATTCGCTCACCAACGATCCGGCCGACCGCGGGTTCTACCGCATCGCGGTGCGCCTCATCGCCGACGGCGAGGGTGGGTCGGTGGAGATCCACCGGGATCTGCGAGTGGGCGACCGGTTGTGCGTGCGCGGTCCGCGCAACGCGTTCCCGTTCGTCGAGGCCCCGTGCTATCTGTTCGTGGCAGGCGGCATCGGCATCACGCCGATCCTGCCCATGGTCGCAGCGGCCGAGCGCGCCGCAGTGCCGTGGCGGCTGATGTACCTGGGTCGGACCAGGTCGCGCATGCCGTTCCTGTACGACTTGGCCCGCTACACCGGCGGCGACGTGGTGGTGCGTCCGGACGACGAATTCGGCCCGCCCGACGCGCGGATGATCTTCGAGCAGACCCCGCCCGGCGCCGCGGTCTACGTCTGCGGGCCGCCGCCGCTTGCCGAGGCCGCCCGGGCGGTTCTCGCACTGCACGATCCCACGGCCTCGCTGCACACCGAGCGGTTCTCGCCGCTGCCCGTGCGGGACGGGGAGTCGTTCCGGATCAGGCTGCACCGCAGTGGTTTCGACGTGGAGGTCGCCGCCGACGAGTCCGCGCTCAGCGCCATCCGCCGGGTGCTGCCCGGTCTGGCCTACTCCTGTCAGCAGGGATTCTGCGGCACCTGCAAGACCCGGGTGCTCGCCGGCGCGGTGGACCACCGCGACCGGTCGCTGCTCGAGTCCGAGCGCACGTGGGCGATGCTGACCTGCGTCTCCCGGGCGCGCGGCGGCGAACTCGAACTGGATCTGTGAGCTCAGCGGGCAACGGTGCGCGCGGGTGGGAGGAAGACATGACAGTGGCCACGGAACATGTCCCGATCGCGGTGATCGGCGCCGGGATAGCCGGGATCGGGCTGGCCGTCTCGCTGCGCGAAGCGGGCATCGATGATTTCGTGCTGCTCGAGCGCGCCGGTGACCTCGGCGGCACCTGGCGGGCGAACACCTACCCCGGCTGCGCGTGCGACGTGCCCTCACACCTGTATTCGTACTCCTTCGCGCCCAATCCGAACTGGTCGCGCACCTACGGCACGCAGCAGGAGATCCTCGCCTACCTCCGGTCGGTCGCGACGCGCCACGACGTGGTGCGCCACATGCGGTTCGACGTCGAGTTGCGCGAGGCTCGCTGGGACGATGCGGCCACGCTGTGGCGGTTGCGCACCAGTCGCGGCGACCTGACGGCGGATGTGCTGGTATCCGCCGTCGGGCCGTTCAGCGAGGCGCGGATCCCTCGGCTGCCGGGCGCGGAAACGTTCGAAGGGACGCAGTTCCATTCGCTGCATTGGGATCACGAGCACGATCTCACCGCAGAGCGAGTGGCGGTGATCGGCACGGGGGCGTCGGCCGTACAGTTCATTCCCGAGATCCAGCCGCAGGTCGGGAAGCTGACCGTGTTCCAGCGTTCCGCGCCGTGGATCGTGTCGCGGCTGGATCGCCGCACCCTGCCCGCCGAACGCGCGCTGCTGCGCCGGGTACCCGCGCTCGGCAAAGCGATCCGCGGTCTGTACTACACCGGAATCGAAGGGTTCGGCCTGGTCGGTTTCGTGGACAAGCGGTTCCGGCACCCCTACGAGGCGCTCGGCAGGCTCCAGTTGCTGCGCCAGGTCCGGGATCCGGCTCTGCGCTGCAAGCTGACGCCCGACTACGTGATCGGGTGCAAGCGGGCAATCTTCTCCGACGCCTACTATCCGGCCCTGACCCAGCCGAACGTCGAGGTCGTCACCGAGGGCATCCAGGAAATCCGCGCCCGGTCGATCGTCACCGCCGACGGCGCGCGGCATCCGGTGGACACGATCATCTGGGGCACCGGATTCGGTGTCCCTCCTGCCATTTTCGACCGCGTGCACGGCATCGACGGCGAGTCGATCGGAGACCGCTACCGGGAGCGGCCGAGTAGTTACCTCGGCGCCACGATGGCGGGCTTCCCGAATTTCTTCTGCACGCTCGGTCCGTTCGGGGCGGCGGGCAATCAGTCGGCGATCTATATGATCGAGGCGCAGGCACGCTATATCGTCGATGCCGTGACCACCATGCGTGCGCGGGGAATCCGGCGGATCGATGTGCGCGAGGAGGTGCAGCGAGCCTTCCTCGACGAGGTGACCGAGCGCAGTCGTGACACCGCCTGGCTGACCGGCGGATGCCGCAGCTACTACCAGACCGCCGACGGCGGCAACGCGGGCCTGTACCCGAACTGGAGCTTCGAATACCGGCGGCGCACAAGTCGTTTCGATCCGGAGTCCTACCGGCTGCTGGTCGGGTGAGCGCCGTGGTAACCGACCTGCTGCGTCAGCTGCTGTCCCAGCCCGCCGAGAACCGGCTCGACGTCCGTGACCGGGTGGTGGTGATCACCGGAGCGGGCACGGGCATCGGCCGGGCTCTGGCCGGAAAACTCTATGCCTCGGGCGCTTCGGTGGCGTTGATCGACATCGACGAGGCCGCCGCGGCAGCCGTCGGGCGTTCGATGGGGGAGCGTGCGCTGGTGGTGCGCGCGGACGTCTCCGATCGGATCGGCATGCGCGAAGCCATCTCCCGGGTCCGCGAGCGGTTCGGCCGGATCGATGTCGTGGTGGCCAACGCGGGAGTGGTGCCCGAGCCCGCGACGATCCGGACGATGAATCCCGGCGATTTCGATCGGGTCATCGGCATCAACGTGACCGGGGTGTTCAATACCGTGCACCCGGCGCTGGAGGACATCGTCGCCGCGAAAGGCCACGTCGTGGTCGTCTCCTCCGCCGCGGCGTTTGCGCCCGGCATGGGCGGCTCGCCCTACATGGTGAGCAAGGCCGCGGTCGAGCAGTTCGGGCGTGCGCTGCGTGTCGAGCTGGCCGCGGTCGGGGCGACTGCGGGCGTGGCGTACTTCGGCATCGTCGACACCGCGATGACACACGGCACCCTCGACGAGGACGAGTTGGGCGCGGACCTGGGCGCACTACTGCCGTGGCCGCTGAACCTGCGCATCACAGTGCACGACGCGGCGCAGTCCGTCGCCGATGGCATCGCCCGCCGGGCGGCGCGCACCATCGCGCCGCCGCAGTGGGAGCCGTACGCGCTGCTGCGGGGCGTGATCAACGTGGTGCTCGACAGCAGGCTGGCGCGCGACTCCCGGGTGCACGACCTGATCCACCGTGTCGAACAGCGCGTCATCGACAGCCGCGCGGTCACCCCGGTACCGCGCTGACGCGCGCGAGCCGGTCTATGACTCGGCGGGAAAGATCGCGGGCAGCGTCAGCGCGTATTCCAGATCGGCCCGGGTGCCCAGAGTGGTGAGCAGGACCCGGATCATCGTCAGGCGCGCCGCCGACACGGTTTCCGTGTCCGGTTCGGCGCCGGGCGCGGTGCCCGCGGAGATCCGGTAGACCACGTACTCGCACAGGTGCAGCGCGGCGTCCAGATCCAGCGGGCTCGGCACCGGGCGGCCGAGCCCGGCGAACGTCTCGCGCACCAAGCCGCGGATGTCGTCCAGCGCACGCTCCCGGTATGCCGACACCGGCGAGCCCGGGTCGTGCAGCTCGGCGAACAGCGGCCGCAGCATGGGGCCGTGCCCGCGTGCCCAGTCCAGGTACGCGTCGATCAGCCGGATGCCCAACTCGACCGGCTCGTCGGTGCCGGTCAGCGCCGTGCGGATACCGCCGACCAGACCGTCGTTGGAACTGTCGAGCACCGCGAGCAGCGGTTCGTTGGCGTTGCCGAAATAGCGGTAGAACGTCGGCCGGGCCAGCCCCGCCTGCTCGATGATCTGCGCGACGCTCAGCCCGCGAGAACCGGTGCGGGTGAACACTTCCGCGGTCGCGAGCACGATCCGGGCGCGGACCTCCTCGGCCTGTTCTTGTGTCTGCGGCGGTCGCCCGCGCCGCGCGGTGGTGGACTCACCCGTCATCGTGCCGCCTCACAACGCGGCCCCTTGGATACCTGTGCGCCACGACGAACAGCTTGACACGAGGTGTGACATAGATATTAATCTAACACTGCTGTTCAATTAAAGGGGCGCGCATGCGGCGCGGCCCACCGTTCTCGAGAGGGCCGACCATGACGACCGCCTCCCAACCGGCCACCGCCGACGCGCTGCCCTCGTCGCTGTCGCAGCCGTTGCTCGCGCACGCCGTCGCGGGCGGCGCCCCCGCGGTCGAGGTGTTCGCCCCCGCGACCGGCGTGAAGATCATCGACCTGCCGCAGTCCTCCTCCGAGGACATCGAGACCGCGTTCGCCACCGCCCGCGAAGCGCAGCGCCAGTGGGCGCGCCGCCCGGTCCGGGAACGCGTCGCGGTGCTGCGCCGGTTCCACGACATCGTGCTGGCCGAGCAGGACACCATCCTCGACATCGTGCAGACCGAGACCGGCAAGTCACGAGCGCACGCCTTCGACGAGGTCGGCGACGTGGCGGTGAACGCCAGGTATTACGCCTCGGTCGCCGCTCGGCTGCTGGCCACGCGCAAACCGCGCGGCGTGCTCCCCGTGCTCACCCAGGTCGACGTTCGGCACCGGCCCAAGGGCGTGGTCGCGGTCATCTCGCCGTGGAACTATCCGCTGGCTCTGGCCGCCTCCGATGCGCTGCCCGCCCTCGTCGCGGGCAACGCGGTGGTGGCGCGACCGGACAACCAGACCGCGCTCACCGCGCTGTGGGCGATCGACGCCGCCGTGCGCGCCGGGTTGCCGCGCGGGCTCTGGCAGGCGGTGCTCGGACGCGGTTCGGTGATCGGCGGTGAGGTGATCGCCCGCGCCGACTACGTCGATTACACCGGCTCCAGCGCGACCGGACGGACCATCGCCCAGCAGGCGGGCGAGCGGCTGATCGGTTACTCGCTCGAACTCGGTGGCAAGAACCCGCTGTTGGTGCTCGCCGACGCGGACGTCTCGCGCGCGGCCAAGATCGCCATCCGGGCCTGCTTCGCCTCGGCCGGGCAGCTGTGCGAGTCGATGGAGCGGATCTACGTGCACGACAGCGTCTACGACCGCTTCGTCGCCGAATTCGTCGGCCATGTCGAGGCGATCCGCCTCGGCGGCGGTCTGGACTACGCCGCCGACATGGGGTCGCTGACGTTCCAGCGCCAGCTCGACACGGTCGTCGCGCACGTGAACGACGCGGTGGCCAAGGGCGCCACGGTGCTGACGGGCGGTCGCGCGCGCCCGGACCTCGGTCCGTACTTCTACGAGCCGACCGTGCTGGCCGGTGTGCGGCCGGGCATGACGGTCTACCGCGAGGAGACCTTCGGGCCTGTGGTCTCGGTCTATCGCGTGAGCAGTGACGACGAAGCCGTCGAGCAGGCCAACGACACCGCCTACGGCCTCAACGCCAGCGTCTGGACCAAGGACACCGTCCGCGGCCGCGCGGTGGCGGCGCGGATCGACGCGGGCTCGGTGAACGTCAACGAGGGCTTCATCGCCGCGTGGGGCAGTGCCGACGCGCCTTCGGGCGGACTCGGTATCTCCGGCACCGGACGCAGGCACGGTCCCGAAGGCCTGCTCAAGTACATCGACACCCAGACCATCGCGGTGCAGCGGGTGCTGCCGATCGCGCCGCTGCCCGGTATGTCCGAAGCGGTCTGGGCGAAGACGATGACGCTGTACTTCGGCGTCATGAAAGCGCTTCGGCAGAAGTAACTCTCACGACTCACGGATCAGGAATCGGTACGGATGAAATTGGACACGGTTGCGGGCAAGAGGGTCCTGGTCACGGGCGCCGCGATGGGCCTGGGGAAGCTGTTCGCCCAGCGTGCGGTGCGCGAAGGCGCCGCGACGGTGGTGCTGTGGGACATCGACGAGGCCGCGCTGAAGGACACCGCCGCCGAACTCGCCGGCCGTGGCAGCGCCATAGTTCACCACGTGGTCGACGTCGCGTCGTCCGAGACGATCGCCGAGGCGGCGGCGAGCGTGCGTGAGCAGGTCGGCGGCGTCGACATCCTGGTCAACAACGCCGGCATCGTGCGCGGCAACAACTACTTCTGGGAAACCGAGAACCGCGCCGACATCGACAAGACGATGGCGATCAACTCCCTCGGCCCGATGTACGTCACGCTCGAGTTCCTGCCCGCCATGGTCGCCGGTTCCACCGAGGGGCGGGTGCTCACCATCGCCTCGTCGGCGGGCCTGGTCTCCAACCCGCGCATGAGCGTGTACGCCGCGTCCAAGTGGGCCGCGCTGGGCTGGTCGGACTCGGTGCGGATCGAGCTCGAGCAAGCGGGCCACGACCACGTGAAGGTCACCACGGTCTGCCCGACCTACATCAACACCGGAATGTTCGACGGCGCGAAGGGATTCCTGTTCACGCCGATCCTCGACCAGCAGAAGGTGGTCGACACCTCGTGGCGCGAGATGAAGAACGGCACCCCGCTGGTCGTGCTGCCGTGGACCTCGCGCTTGAACAAGGCGCTCTCCGGACTGCTGCCGATCAAACTGCGCGACCTGTTCCTCGACACGGTCGGCGTCTACCACTCGATGGACGAGTTCACCGGTCGCAAGAAGTAGCGCGCGTCAGCGCGGGCGGGTGCCGATGACCACCGTCGCGTAGTGCTCTTCCGATGCCACGACGCGTCCGGCGAGTCCGTGCTCGGCCAAGACGGCGAGCGTGAGCGGCGCCTGGTTCTCGCTCGACTCCACGAGCAGATGCCCGCCAGGGGACAGCCAGTCGGCGGCCTCGGCCGCGACCCGGCGCAAGACGTCCAGTCCGTCCGGGCCGCCGTCGAGGGCGGTGCGCGGTTCGTGGTCGCGCGCCTCCGGCGGCATCCGTGCGATCATCTCGGTGGGCACGTAGGGGGTGTTGCAGAGCAAGATGTCGATGCAGCCGCGCAATTCCTCCGGCAACGGCTCGAAGAGATCGCCTTGGTAAACCGGGGCGCCGAGCGGCGTGAGGTTGCGGCGGGCGCACTCGACCGCCACCGGATCGATGTCGGCGGCCGCCAGGGTGACCGGACGCCCCTCGGCGGCCGCGGTCGTCGCCGCCGCCAAGCCCAGTGCGCCGGAACCGCAACACAGATCGACCACCACAGGATGACCGGACCGGGCCTGGATCAGCTCGACCGCCCGGTCGACGAGGAACGCGGTGCGCTGCCGCGGCACGAAGACGCCGGGGGAAACCGCGACCCGCAGCCCGTGGAAATCCGCCCAGCCCAGCAAGTACTCCAGCGGACTGCCGGTGACGCGTTGGAGGACGAGCGATTCGAGCGCCACACCCGTCTCCGCGGCCGCGGCGATCAGTAGCCGCGCCTCGTCCTCGGCGAATACGCAGCCCGCCGCCCGGAGCCGGGCCACCACATCGGCACTTCCCGCTGACGTCACCGGGCCATCCTGCCGTGCGCGCGTCAGATCCCGCCAACGGTTTTCCCCGGCGATCGGGACCCGCGCCCGTGGAGGCGGGTCCCGATCGACCGGCAATCAGCGTGCCGTGCTCAGCTGGAAAGTGCGGGTGGCGTCGAGATAGATGCCGCGTTGGGCCGGTCTGCCGGGCGGCGGTAGCTGCGAGACCAAGTGCTCGAGCGAGGTGGTCGCACCGACCACGCGGGTGCCCGCGACGATGAAGTCGGCGACGGCCCGGCGGATGTGGTTGGGGGAGGTGACCACGATCGCGCTCGTCGCCCCGACATCACGCAGCAGCCTCGTGCTGAACAGGGCGTTCTGCACGGTCGAGCTCGCGCGGCCCTCCACGTGGATGCGCGTCGGCGGTACGCCGTGGGTGACCAGCCAGTGGCGCATGGCCTCGGCCTCGGTGACGCCGTTCTGTGGGTTGCCTCCGGTGACGACGATCGGCGACAGCGGCGCGGCGATCGACTGCAACCACGCCGCGGTGAGCCGGTTCACCAATTCGGGGCGCAGCGCTCCGTCCGGCAGCAGGCCGTAGCCGAGAACGACGATGCCGGTCTGCGGCCCCGCCAGCGCGGGCAGCGGATTCGGCAGGGTGCCCACCGCGGCGCGGATGGCGCCGAGCACGTTGTCGGTGCCTCGCGCCAAGGCCGGATCCACCATGTGCAGCCGGGCCATGGCGTCCAAGAACGCGGGCAGGTCACCGGCGTAGTCGGACCAGATCGCCTGGAGGGCGAGCGCTTCGGCGTCAGCGGGATCGGCGCCGATCAGGTGGCGCAGGTCGGCACGCCCCGCGGCGTCGTCGCCGTTGGCGAAGTGGCGCTGGGCGGAGTTGTACAGGGCGGCTGTATCCGGCGCGGCGTGCACGGGGACACCGGCCAGGCCGCTGAGGGAGAACGCGGCGAACGAAGCCGCTACCAGAAGTTTCCAATGCCTCGAGATCATCACTACAGTCGTCACCTTTCCGCCGAGAACGGGTTGGCACGTGCTAGCAGTTAGCTGGGGGCAAGCACGGATTACGATACGGCCCGATTTCGCCGTTATCCCGCAATTGCCGGGCGGATTCTCGCTGGGGTCGGTGGTGCTTCGAGAATCCGCCCGGCCGTGCCCGTTAGGCTGTGTCAACGTGGATACCGTTTCGCTGTCCGGCAAGGAACTCGCCGCCGCCATCAACGCCGACACCAAGGCCCGCGCCGCCGCGCTCACCGACGGCGGGGCCGCCGCGCGCCTCGCCCTGATCGTGGCGAACGACGACCCGGCCAGCGCCTGGTACGTGAACTCGCTGCGCAAAGCGGCCGAACGGCTCGGAATCGTCTGCGAAACAGTGGATCTCGGTGCGCAGGCCGGCGCGGCGGAGATCCGCGCGGAGCTGACCGCGCGGGGTGCGGACTCCGCGACCGACGCGATCATGTTGCAGACCCCCCTTCCGGCGGGCGTCACGCTCGACGACGTGAGTTCCGCGATCGTCGCGTCCAAGGATGTCGACGGCGTGAGCCCGCTGTCGCTGGGCCTGCTGGCGGCGGGGCTGGACGGCTTCGTTCCCGCCACCTCGGAGGCCGTGGTCGAACTGCTCGAGCATCACGGGATTCCGCTCGCCGGTCGCCACGTCGCGGTCGTCGGCCGCTCGAACGTCGTCGGCAAGCCGCTGGCCCAGTTGCTGCTGGCGAAAGACGCCACCGTCACGGTGTGCCATTCCCGCACCGCCGACCTGGCCGCCGTCACCGCCACCGCCGACATCGTCGTCGCCGCGGCGGGCCGCATCGGCCTGATCTCCGGCAAGCACGTCCGCGAAGGCGCGATGGTCATCGACGTCGGCACCAACGAGGCCGCCGACGGCAAGATCGTCGGTGATGTCGACGCCGACTCGGTACGCGGCAAGGCCGCCGGACTCAGCCCCGTCCCCGGCGGTGTCGGCCCGGTCACCACGGCACTGCTCATGCGCCACGTCGTAGCCGCCGCCGAGTCCGACTGACCGGTCACCCCGGGCCGCTTACCCGCGACGACAGAGGAAGCGATGGGGGGTGTGAGAACTGTCTTCACCCGCGGCTGATGGCGCTGATGAGGGTGCGATCGCCGTCCTTGGTGGTGGTCACGATCTGCGGGTTGTAGGTGACCGGCTGCTGCCCGGGGCGGTGCTCGGTGACCACGACGAGGTATTGGCCCGCGAACGCTCCGGGGCTGATCGCCAAGCAGTGGGTGGTGCCCGCGGGAATGCTGTCGATTCCGCGCTGGATGGCGTCGGCCGCTTGGACGGCGGCGTCAGCGGTGGTGGTGGCGCGGACCTGTTCGCCGGAGCGGGTCACGTAATAGGCGTGCTGGAAGGCGAAGATCACCGCGGGGCCGGAATCGAAACCCCCAACGCCATTACCTTGGATCCTGTTTCCGACCCGCTCGGCGGGGCACTGGGCGGCAGGCGCCGCAGGGGCGGAGGCCTGGGCGGACGGGGCCGGTGCGGCGGCCTGCCGGTCGGAGCCGCCGGTCCCGAACTGCATGTAGGCCGCGAAGCCCAGCGTCGCGACGCCGAGCGTGCCGAGCATCGGTACGGCCCACCGCCTCGCGCGCGGGGCGGGGGAGCGGTCGATCAGTCCTGCGAACTGATCCTCGTACCGGTCCGGATCGGGCGGCGTCGTCTGCACCGGTCCCGGCGCCTGCGCCCCGGTGGGCAGGTTATCCACCCAAGTGGACCACTCGCCCCGGTAGTCCTCCCCGGCCGGCGCCTGCCCCGGCCCCCCGGTGCCGGACTGATGCCCCCGGTCGTAGCCGGGTCGTGCGCTCATCTCCGGTCGATCCATCGCCCCGCCCTTCATCAGGTCCCCCGTCAGCGTAATAGCGTCCCCACGATGCGGGAACCGTCTGCCACGTTCACAATTGAGCCGTTCCGACCCCGTAGGCTACTGCCCGGTACCTCGATCGAGCACGCCCACAGGCAATTGCCGAGTGCCCGCTCCGCTCAGCTCAGCTCAGCTCACGAAATGCTATTGCACCGCCCTGTTCTCGCTGTCGCGCAGGGACCGGGGTAGACGGCACGCCGCTCGTGCCGACCCGCCGAGTAGACGCGACCTGCCCAGATGTGGGCATCACTCCAGCAGAGCCAGCCATTCGTGCTCCGGGTAGTGGTCGGACACGTACGTCCGCACCGCCGCGCGCTGTGTGGTGTTCAGCTTCGGCCATGTCCGCTCTAGATCCTCGTGGTCCTTGGGTCTGCGCTGTTTGGCTTTGAAGATCAGGACGAATTCGGGATTCAGATATCTGACGCCGTCCTCGGCGACCCACGTCACCTCGTCGAGTGGTGTGACCAGGGACGGGTCGCGCCGGTTGACCCACGACCCGGCCTCCCCGGGGTTGAGCTGGAGGTCGATCAGCCACGGTGACCGCGCGTTCGCCCGCAGCCAGACCTGGTCGGCGCTCTCGGCCACGTGTGGGAAACGGTCGTCGACGGGGCGGATGCCGTCCGGCCCCGCCGACCAGATATGCAGGCGGCCTCGCGCCGCCGTGCGAAGTGCGGGCAGGTCGGATCAGAACATCGCCACGTCGATATCGCTGTGTTTCCGGCGGGTTCCGGTGAACGCGTCGATGGCCCAGCCGCCCGTGACCCACCACGGGGCCTCGACGTCGCCGAGGATCTCGCAGGCATCGCGGGGCGTGACGAATGCCCACGAGCCCCAAAGATCTCGGAACTGGGCCTCTTGCGTGTTACGCGGCGGTGGGACCGGGAAATCGCGCACGCGATGGCCTTTCGTCGGGTACGCCTCCCGACGCTACCCGGGTGAGGTCACCGCTCACCAGTGCGTGACGACCGGGTCCCCGATACCGATCGTGCGGTAGACCCATTCGGCGTCGGCGGGCGCGAGGTTGACGCAGCCGTGGGTGACGTTCGCATTACCCTGCTGGTCCACCGACCATGGGGCCGAGTGGATGAAAACCCCTCCCCACGTGAGGCGTTCGGCGAACTCGCCGTTGATGACGTAGCCCTCCGGCGAACTCAGCGGAATGCCGATGGTCCGGGAGTCGAACACGATCGAACGGAACTTCTCCAGGACGGGCCAGGTCCCGGTGGGCGTCTCGAACCCCGGTTTGCCCATCGAGGCGGGCATCGTCCGGACCACGATGCCGCCGATGGTGACCGTGAACGTATGCGCGGACATGTCCGCGTCACCGAAAACGCCCGCGTTGGTACGGAATTCCGTCCGTGCGCCGCCGACCGAGACGAGAATGTGGGCGTTGGCGGGCAGGAACCCGCTCGGCGTCCACACCACTTCGCGATCGTCGTTCCACGCGAAGGTGCCCGGCAGTGGCTGGCTCGTTGCGATGTCGATGGATTGTTCCGTCTGTGCGCGATCCGTCACAGGTGCGGCGAAACGAATGGTCACCGGATGAGCCACGCCCACCACTTGGCCGTTCGAGGGTCCGATCGCAGCGACCGGAGGCGCCGATGGCTTTCCGATCATCGTCGCTGCCGCCGCGCCCGACCCGAACGCGGCCAGTGCCACGATCACGGTCGCGAGGAACAGGTACCGAATGGCGCTCCTCATGGCGTCCACCCCTTCGAGATGGTGTGGTGGGCAAGGGACAGTCTAGGCCCGCATGATCAACTCAGCCACGGATGGAAGTGGTCCGTGGTCCGGTTTGGATCGGGGGCAAGCCCACCACAGACCGCGTACCCGGTCGGGTTCGTTCGAAACGGGCGAGGAGTTCTGCCGTCGGGCGACGCCGTGATCCGTTCAGGGTCGGCCGATGGGGAGCGGTTCGGGCTCGGTCGCCGCGCGCGCGTCGAATGCCGCTCGCGCGGCGAATATTTCGTCCTGGTGCTCGGTGGCCCAGATGCCCATGGCGTGACTTATCGCACCGATGCTCGCGCCGAGTGCGGTGAGCGAATACTCCACTCGCGGCGGCACCGTGGGATAGACCGCGCGGCGCACCAAACCCTCCCGTTCCAGGTTGCGCAGGGTGCGGGTGAGCATCTTCTGGGTGATGCCGTCCAGGCGGCGGCGTAACTCGTTGAAACGGATCGGCCCCTCGTTGTCCCGCAGGACGCCCAGGACGAGCATCACCCACTTGTCGGCGAGGACGGCCAGCACCTCCCGGGCGGGGCAGTGGTGCAGATAGCTCTGGACCAGGCTGGGAGTCACGGGCCGGTCACGGGTGGTATCCATGGGGAACCTCGATATCGGAAAGGTGCCTTCTTCTCGAAAGATACCAGGGCCGACAGAATCGGTGCATGCTCGCAATCACGCAGTACGCGTTCGGCGGCCCGGAGGTACTCGAAGTGGTCGAGGCCGATCGGCCGCGACCCGGCCCGGGGGAGGTGCTGGTACGGGTCACCGCCACCAGCGTCAACGCGGCCGACTGGAAGGTGCGTGCCGGGTTGATCCGGGAACTCGGCGATCCACCGCTCACGCTGGGATTCGACGTGGCCGGTGTCGTCGACGAACTCGGCCCCGGCGTGGACCGGTTCGCGGTGGGAGATGCGGTGTACGGCATGGTGTTCGGCGGAGCCAACGCGGAATACGTCGTGGCGCAGGCGCACATGCTGGCGCCGAAGCCGAGGAACATCGATCCGGTACACGCCGCGGCGCTGCCGACGGCGGCGCTGACCGCGTGGCAGGCGCTGGCCGCGCTCGGCGCCGGGCAGCGGGTGCTGGTGCACGCGGCCGCGGGCGGCGTGGGCCATCTGGCGGTGCAGATAGCCGAGCATCGCGGGGCGTTCGTCATCGGCACCGCCCGTGCGGTCAATCACGAGTACCTCCGCGAGCTCGGTGCCGACGAGGTGATCGACTACACCGCGGTCGACTTCGGTTCCGCGGTGCGCGATGTGGATATCGTGTTCGATCTGGTCGGAGGGGAGTACGGTTCCCGCTCGCTCCGGGCACTGCGGCCCGACGGCCGGTTGATCGACGCCCAGGGTTCGGACGCGGCAGCCGACCCGCGTTACGAGCGTTTCCATGTCGAGCCGTCCGGGGTGTCGCTGCGCGAGATCACCACGATGGTCGAGCGCGGCCATCTACGCGCGACGATCGACCAGGTGCTGCCACTTCAGGAAGCCGGGGAGGCGCACAGGCTCGCCGAAGCGGGGCGGGTGCGCGGCAAGATCGTGCTGGTCGCTCGGCATCCGCCCGCCTGAACGCGCCGATGTCACCCTCGGCGCCGGAGCGATCGTGGAGTTACTTGCGGACGGCGTGCACGACGTCGGCGTGCAGGGCGTCCGCCCGCGCGGTGATCTCTTCGATCCGCATGAGTACCGGAGCGAACCGGTCGCCCTCGGCGGCGGGCAGCGACGCCACGTTGATCTCGATGTTGAGTTGTGAAGTGGCGGCAGCGGAGCGGCAGGCGCCTGCGGCCGCGCCGATGTCGGTGACGACGTTCGGGTTCCCGATCGGGAACAGTTCCGCGGCCAGCGACAGCACCTCGTCGGCCTCGTCCACGACTGCGGCGGGCACGCGGGCGGCCTCGATCAGCGCGGCCTCGATCGCGGCCTTGCGGGCGGCGAGGTCCTCCGGGGAATCCTTGGGCAGCTTGTAGGCGGCGCCGACGGCCGTGAACGCCGCGGCGTCGGCGTCGGCCAGCGCGAGCGCGCGTGCGCGGGCCTCGTCGGCCGCCTCGATGATCCGGTCGACCACCGGGCGGTTCTCGGCGTCCTTGGCACGCGTGGTGTAGCGCGCGACCATCGCCACCAGCGCGGCGCCCTGCGCGGCGTGCAACGCGGCCACGGCGCCGCCGCCCGGTGCGGGAATCCTGGCGGCCAGATCGCTCAGGTACTGCGCGAGGGTGGCCTCGCCGAAGGACGGCGCAGTTTCCGTGGACGACGTGCTGGGCTGTGACACGAGAAGGTTGCCTTTCGTTCTACGGCGAGGATGGAATTACGCATAGACGCTACCCCGTGGCGTCCATCCTCCGGTCGTGACCACGCCTTACCGGGCGTCCGCACGTGGCCGGTGCGCGGCCGGTACGTACCCGCCGTTATGTTGAGTGCATGCGGATCGGATTGAGCATCAACTACTCGGGGGGCTTCAAAGAGGCGGCGGCCGAAGTCGCCGACCTCGAGCGGGCGGGCCTGGACGTGGTGTTCGTGCCCGAGGCGTACTCGTTCGACGCGGTGAGCGCGCTCGGCTACCTGGCCGCCAAGACCACCCGGCTGCAGCTCGCCTCCGGCATCCTGCAGATCTACACGCGCACCCCGAGCCTGACCGCGATGACCGCGGCGGGCCTGGACTTCGTCTCCGACGGACGCTACGTGCTCGGGCTGGGCGCGTCGGGCCCCCAGGTGATCGAGGGCTTCCACGGCGTGCCCTACGACGCCCCCATCGGCCGCACCCGGGAACTGGTGGAGATCTGCCGGAAGGTCTGGCGTCGCGAACGCCTGGAATACCAGGGCAAGCACTATCAGATCCCGCTGCCCGCCGGGCAGGGCACCGGCCTCGGCAAGCCACTCAAGTTGATCAACCACCCGGTGCGCGAACGCATCCCGGTGCTGCTGGCCGCGCTCGGCCCGAAGAACGTGGAACTGGCCGCCGAGATCGCCGAGGGCTGGCAGCCGATCTTCTTCCTTCCGGAGAAGGCCCAGCAAGTGTGGGGCGACTCGCTCACCGCCGGTCTCGCCAAGCGCGAGCCCGCCCTCGGTGACCTGGACGTGTACGCGGGCCCTGCGCTGGCCATCGGGGACGACGTCGAGCCGCTGCTCGAGTTCGTCAAGCCGCATCTGGCGCTCTACATCGGCGGCATGGGCGCCAAGGGCAAGAACTTCTACCACACCCTGGCCACGAAGTACGGCTATGGCGCCGAGGCCGACCGCATCCAGGATCTGTACCTGGCGGGGGAGAAGGAGGCCGCGGCCAAGGCGGTCCCGGACCAGCTCGTCCGGGACATCTCCCTGGTCGGCTCGGCGGGGTACGTCAAGGAGCGGGTCGCGGCCTTCAAGGAGGCGGGCGTCACGGTCTTGAACGTGGTTCCGATGGCGGGCACCGCCGCTGAGCGCGTCAAGCTGATCGAACAGCTGCGCGAACTGGTGTGAGACATGCCGCTGCCGCCGTCGACGGGTGCGACGGCGGCAGCGGCACGGGTCATCTCTGCCGGATCGCCGCCAGCGCGGCCTCCAGCGTCGAATGCAGCGCGAACACCTGATCCAGGCTGGTCATCTTCAGCTGGCGGCTGGTCGCCGGGCCGTCGGCGACGACCGCGATGGCGGTGGTCGCGCCCGCGCGCTGGTGGGCTGCCACCAGCGTCGCCATGCCCGCCGAGGCGAGGAAGCTGACCGAGGTGAGGTCGATGATCAGGGCCGCGGGTTTGCCGCTGAGAATGGCATCGATCGCGTTCTCCAGCGCGGGGGCTGTCGCCAGATCGACCTCGCCGGCCACCGTCAGCACCGTCGCGCCGTCGTGAGCGGCGACCGTGGTGGTCATCGTGTCCGCGAGGGGATACGCGTCTCCGGAAGTGTTGGTCACCCCATCACAACACACAAATCGCGGCGGATTCGCAACATCTGAGCGTTCATAGAGCTGACGATACCTCGTTCGCCGATCGGTCTGCGCAGGTGGGAGCGGTGCAGACGGCGATAGTTGATGTGTCTGCGTGATCGGGTGCGCCGCACCGGTGGGCACGCCAGTCCGCTTCCGCCGCTCGACCGGCGACGCGCGGCCGTAGGTGACACGTCCGATCGTTCGAAGTGGTCTTCGGGGTAGCAGGGTGGGGCGGTTCGAGTCGATTCGGGTTCGGAGTTCGTTCGACCGACCGGGGGTGGAACGTCTTCTTCTGGGAAAGCACCGTAGACACAAAGTGTAGACCTACGCTGTTGACAGAACTGTCCCGGCGGCGTCTACTTAAGAGAACAACCGATCCGAGCCAAGGCTTCGAGGATCGCCATGATCATCACTGTCAGGCCGTCCGAGTCGAGCGTCTGCAAGCCGGCTCGAGCGTCACCGCTGGACGTGCGGCACAACGCGCGACACCACTCGTCGCCGACGGCCACGACCTCACGTTCTGGCCGGTTCGACTGGCTGCGGGCAGCGGTCCTTCGACTCACGAGGCGCCTTTGTTCAACCCGGCGACGCCGCCGGGCAGCAACCCGAGAGCCGGCCGAGGTCCCGCGGACATGCCCCTGGGCCGACGGCCGACGCCACTACTACTGACCGATCCTCGCGCAGCGCGGGCCGAATTACGGCTGCGCGGCGATGCGGCTTACGCGGCAAGCTGATGCAAGGAGAACACGATGCGACACTTCGCTATCCACAACACCATCGAGACGACGTCGATCCGCGGCAAACGAACTCGATGCTGCGGTCAGGTGATCACTGTGCCCGCTCCGCCGGAATGCGATGGAGGTGCATGATGGTTCGCTTAGTGTCCTTGCTTCTGCTCGTCTGGTTGATCATCGGTGTCATCGCCGCCGGTCAACGCGGATACTTCACCGAGCGTGACCAGAACTGCGCCAGCGCGGCAACCATAGCGGTCACCGTCATCGCGGGACCGTTGAACTATGCGGGCGTCAATCCCAAAGTGAACGACTGCGATCTGCCCCAACCCAGCCCGTAACACGACACCGTGACGGATGTCCGGCCCTGTTGGGCCGGCATCCCGTCCCGTGCCAGGCCGAGGCAATTTCGACCTGGCACCACATCGCGACCTGGCGACTTTCAGCGAACTCGGGTCGTCGCTCCCCATCCGGTTCACCAGTGCGGTTGTCCGGGTGTCCCACCACCGTCGATTCAGCTGGATCCGAGGCAGCACCGATGACCGATAAGCCGACCCGGACTTTCCCCGCGAGGACGGCCCACACCCGCCGCGGCACCGACAGCTACGACGACCTCGAACCGCTGTTCGCCCAGCTCGCCGAGTTGGACATGGACGACCCGCGCCGAGTTACCCTCCGGGAGGCGCTGATCGGGCGATGCCTGCCACTGGCCGAACACATCGCTCGCAGGTACGCCGGCCGAGGCGAGAACTTCGACGATCTCCTGCAGACCGCCCGGCTGGGAATGGTGACCGCCGTCGACCGCTTCGATCCCGATTACGGGGCGACATTCCTGTCTTTCGCGGTACCGACCATCATGGGCGAGATCCGCCGCCATTTCCGTGACTTCACCTGGGCGCTGCGAGTACCGCGGCGACTCAAGGAAATCCAGCAGAGCCTCGGGCCCGCGATCGACATGCTCCTGCAACGACTGGGCCGCATGCCCAAAGCCGGCGAGATCGCTGAACAGCTCGGCGTCGGCGTAGGCGATGTCACCCTGGCGATGATCGCCCACAATAGCTACCAGACCTCCTCGATCGACGCGACCGCCGACTACGACAACGACAACGCGGCGTTGTCGTTGCTGGACGTTCTCGGCGTCGAGGAGCCGGACTACCGCACCATCGAGGACTGCCTGACAGTGAAACCTTTGATCGCCGCGCTGCCCGAGCGTGAACGCGAAGTGCTGTACATGCGGTTCTTCGAAGCCCAACCCCAAACCCGGATCGCCGAGCACCTCGGCGTCTCCCAGATGCACGTCTCACGCATCCTGGCCAAGACCCTGAAATCGTTGCACGAGACAGCATTACGAGACTGAGCAGTCCGAATGCCCGCTCGAAAACAGGGAAGCGCCCGATAACTCGGCTCGCTCAGGCACCAAGGGCGTGCATTCGAGGGTGCCACCGGCAGCTCGGCTCGTCCAGCGTGGGCGAGTCGTTCGAAGACGCGGTATCGGGCCGCCCGGCTCGCCGTGGGCGACGAGTCGTCATCAGGGAGCCGACGACGATGCGCCAGAGGATGTCAAGGACCGAGTCGTGCGTCAGGCACGACGCTTCTCCGTATCAGTGGTAGTGAAGCTCTGCCGGGGTCGACCTCGGGTGTCAATGGGTGCTCGTTGGGTGGCTGCCGCGCTGTCGGCGTACCCCCGCCTTGCCTGCCGCCGGTAGATACGGGGTCGGATCGGCCTGGGCGCGTCCGATCGCTCATTTTTCCAGTTCGCAGGCGGTCGACTGGCGTTAGGGTAGAGGGGGGAGGGTGCGAGGAGTCGAAAGATGAGCACCACCGTTATCGTGATCATCGTCGTCGCGGTGATCGTCATTCTGCTTGTGGCCGGCGTATGGGCGTTGACCCGCAAACGGCACGAACACCAGCGGGTCGAAGCCCAAGGCATCCGTACCCGCGCGGCGGAACAGGAACTCGAGGTCGGTCAGCGGGAGGCGCGGGCGAAGGAGACCGCCGCCAAGAGCCGGGCGGCGAAGGCCGAAGCCGAGGCCAAGGCGGCGCAGGCCGAGCAACTTGCCCAGCAGGCGCACGCACATCGCGGTGAGGCGGCGAATTCGCGAACCGAGTTGGACAAGGAGTGGGAGCGAGCGGATAAGGTCGATCCGGACTCGAAGTCACGTGAGACGCAGCCTGGGGCTGATCCTGAACGCCCGTCGCCACCCCGAACCGGTTGAGTGCCGTGAGCGTCGGTCGAGGCCACCGGCGGAAGGGGTCAGCGACACAGTCGAGCCCCGCGCATCGAACACCTCGTTAGGCAGCCGCGCCGCGATGGCCTCGAAGGGGCAGGGGAGCGATTGCCCTACGGCTGCTCGACGGAAGCGGCGTAGGAGCGGCTCACCGACAAGTCGCGGCCATGGGCGAGGGCTGCGCTCAGCGGGACCGAAGCCGTTCACTTCTCGCAATTCCGGCCAGCTGCTGTGCTACGGGATGTTCCCCCAGGTCAAAGCCTGGCTACATGTCTGTCTACAGCGTAGACTAACAATGTTGACAGGAGGGCGTCCCGACCGAGAGGAGGCGTTGATTCGTGAACCGTGCCAAGGCTGGACCAACCGACTCCGCGGATGTCCCAGCAGACCGCGTCGCCGGTGAGAATCGCACGGGCAGTCCGCTGACCCGATCCGCGATGCTGTCGGCCGCGCTCGAGATCATCGATCGCGATAGTGTCGAGCAACTGTCGATGCGGCGCCTCGGCGAGGCGCTCGACCGTGACCCGATGGTGCTCTACCGGCACGCGGCCAACAAAGCCGCACTGCTCGACGGAGTCGCCGAGATCGTGCTCGAACAACTGACCGTCGACCCGACCGACCCGGACTGGCGTCGTCAACTGCGCATCATCGCCCGCGACTTCCGTCGACTGGCCGTAGCCCACCCGAACGTGGTTCCCCTGCTGGTCACCCATCCGTTGTCCACTCCGCTCGGACTGCGGCCACTCGGCATCCTGCGGCCACTGGAGCGCACCCTCGAACTGCTCACCCGAGCCGACTTCAGCAGCGCCGACGCCCTGCACATCTACCGCGCGCTGTTCGGATTCCTCTATGGCCACGTGCTCAACGAACTCGAGGAAATCATCGAACGCCCCGAAGAGACCACCGACTTACTACGCCTCGGCCTGCATCGCCTACCCATCGGAGAGTTTCCCCTACTTCGCGGCCTCGCCTCGGATCTGGCCGCCTACGAGGGCGGAGCCGAACTCGAACGCGGCCTCGACATCCTGATCAGCGGTCTCACCGCGACCATGGGACCAGCCGCCACGCGGCCGAGAGAGGAGCGTCGACCATGACGCGACAACTGATCACAATCGCCCCGGGTCGGCCCATGCCGTCCACCCATCGCCTCCGGCTCGAGTTCGACGCAGCGGGGACCGGCGGAGTGTGGCGGCCGCGCGGCACCGACCTCGTGACCGAGCTCCCGGACCTGCTCACAGCACTCGGGGTTCGTCTCGGCCCGATTCATCGAGTGCTCTATCACCTCGACGAATGGACCACACCACCCCGCATTCTCGCCGACGCCGGGCGTCAGGTCCGGCTCGACGGCTACCGGCACAAGCCAGCGCACACCGTCGATGTCCTCGGTGTCAGCGGTGACAGACTCACTTTGCGAGTGCGTCCCCTGTTCGCCGACAACATCGAAATGATTGCCGCGCAGCAATGTTGGGATTCCGAAGGCGGAGCCGTCGACGCGGACTGAGGCAACGCCATCACCCGGGTTCGGGCAGGGCGGCGGTGAGGCCGGTGAGCAGGATGTCGAGGCCGCGTTCGAGTTCGGCTTCGCCGTCGTAGGCGGCCAGGACGGGTGCGAGTGCGCGCAGCAGGGGGAATTCCGCGATGGGTAGGCGGTGCAGGCCGA
>NZ_VUOT01000014.1:0-97561 GCF_009829295.1 Nocardia sp. CY15 | reverse complement strand
GCCGGAGCGTCCAGCACGGTGGGGCAGCCATTCCTTCGCAGCCACAACAACAGCAACCAACCATCAGCTACACCCCACCGCCCTGGGCATCCAGGGCACCAACCCCAGACACCCACAAACTTAGGGAAGCAGCCATGATCATCGACGTTCCCGAGGGGAAGGATCCGATCGGCTATGTGTGGGGTGAGATGGTTCCCGGGATCGGCGTCGCCGCTTCGAACTTCTCACTGTCGGTGTACTCGCACAGCACCCTCGGCCTCCGGGAATTCGAGGCGGCCAGGCTGCGCATCGCCCAGATCAACGGTTGCCTGTTCTGCATGGACTGGCGCACCGAGCGGGACGGGACGAAGGTCGAGCCCGAATTCGCCGAGGCCGTCACGCAGTGGCGGACCACCGACGCCTTCGACGAGCGCACCCGGCTCGCCGCCGAATACGCCGAACGCTACGCCACCGACCACCACAATCTCGACGAAGAGTTCTGGAGCCGGATGCTCGCCCGCTACAGCCAGGCGGAAGTGGTCGAGCTGAGCATGAGCATCGGCTCATGGCTCGCTTTCGGCCGGCTCAACCACGTCCTCGGCCTGGACGCGGTCTGCGTTCTGCCCGGTCATTCCACCGGCCGATAAAATCCGCGCGGACGGGTCAGGCCGAGATCCTCGAAACCCACGCGGGTTGCCCGTCGACCAGGCCCAGCTCGAACTCCTCGGGAGCGTCGAGCACGGCGCCTAACCGGCACAGCGCTTGATCCGCCGAGATCTCCGCGGGAAAGCGAATGTATTCGAGTGTGGCGCCGGATATCCGGGCCCGGAATCGGTACCGGAATTCGACCTGACCCGCGTAGGTCAGCGCGATGCGGCCCTGCCAGTCGATGTCGTGCCTGCCGTCGGCGCGCCGGGTGAAGAACACTTCCTGGTCGGCGACCGAATCATGGCCGAGAAGATAGATGTTGAACGCCAGGCATTCGACGTCGTCGGCATGCGCCAAGGGGAGCGGATCGACCGTGAGGCGCTGCGGCTGCGGAGATCTCAGCAGGAAAGGACGGCCGGGCGCCGCGGCGCGCAGCCCGGTGGCGTCGTCCTCGCCCCAGTACGTGGACGACAGCGTGCAGCTGCGGTAGTTCTGCCAGACGATCGGCGACAGCCAGCTCTCGCCGTCCTCCTCGTCGTCATCGGGATCGCGTTCGGCGTTGTATGCCGCGGACCGCAGATGCAGATCGAACCACAGGCCGCCGGCCTGGTCCATGCGGCCGGTCCACGCGAACTCTTCGATCGCGTGCCCTTCCGGCCACGGATTTCCCGGGAACACAATTCTCCCGGCGGGCGAAATACGCACCAGGTCGGTCCTTTCCATGCCGACACACCCTAGCGACCGACGCCGACAAACTCGACACGCCAGAACCGGGAACCCGCCCCGGCTGGTTGGGCCTCAGGCGTTGGCAGGCGCCTGCTCCGGTTGGCCCGCGGGCGGCTCGTCCACGGTCCGCTTCGGCCCGGTGAACCAGGTCCGGGCCGACACCAGCCACCAGATGCCGATCGCGCCCACCACGACGACCAGGGTGATCGGCGCGTAATTCACGGTATTCCAGGTGAAGTCGCCGTGCCACGGATATCCGCGGGCGTCGGTGGGCAGGATGAACAGGATGCTGATCAGCGTGATCCAGATCAGCGCGACCACACCGATGGGGCGGTACCACTTCCCCAGTTGCCATGGACCGGTGCGGAATCGAGCGCCGTGGCGTTGCCGCAACAGGATCGGAATGCCATAGGCGATGTAGAGCCCGATGGTCGCGACCGACGTGGCCGCGGCGTAGGCGGTCGGCGCGTTCGCGGCGGGTACCAGCATCGACGGAATCAGCAGAACGAAGGCGAAGAACGAGATGAACAGCACCGCGTGCACCGGTACCTTCCGCGCGGAAAGCCTCGACCAGAATTTCGAACCCGGCACCGCGCCGTCGCGCGCGAACGCGAACAGCATCCGGGAAGCCGAGGTCACGGAGGCGTACCCACAGAACAATTGCGCGACCGCCGCGATGATCAGCAGCAGACCCGACCAGAACCCGCTCAGGGAGTTCTCCAGGATGTAGATCACGGGGTACCCGCTGTTCTGCTCCGGATCCAGCGCGTCGTCGAGATCCGGAATGGCGAACGTCACCGCCATGATGAGCAGATAACCGGCGATCGCCGACACGATGATCGTGTTGATGATCCCTTTGGCCGCCATCCGGGACGCGTCGTGTGTCTCCTCCGACATGTGCGCCGAAGCGTCGTAACCGGTGAACGTGTACTGCGCGTGCAGCAGGCCGAGCAGGAAGCTGAACGCGACGCCGCCGAATCCGATCGCGCTGTTGTCGACTGTTTCGGTGAAGACCCATCCGGCGCTCTGATGGTGTTGCGCGCCGAACCCGAGTACGACGACGAAGATCGCCACACCCACGACGTGCCACCACGCGGACACGTTGTTGATCACCGCCGACAGATGCGGGCCGAGCACGTTCGATACCGCGTGCAAGACCAGAATGGCGGCGAAGACGAGAAAGATCGCGGTGCGGTCGGTGCCGATGTCGATGCCGACGACGTTCAGCACGACTGTGGTGAAGATGGCCGCGCCGTAGTCGATCGCCGCGGTGACCGCGATCTGTCCGATCAGGTTGAACCATCCGGTGAACCAGCCCCACACCGGTCCGCCCAGCTCGGACGCCCACCAGTACAGCCCGCCCGAGGTGGGGTACGCGGAGGCCAATTCCGCCATGGCGAGCCCCACGAACAGCACCATGATCGAGACCAATGGCCAACCCCAGGCCATGGTGATCGGGCCGCCGTTGGCCAAACCGATGCCGTAGCTGGCCAGTCCACCGGTGAGGATGGACACGATCGTGAAACTGATGGCGAAATTGGAGAAACCCGACCAGGATCTGGCCAGTTCTTGTTTGTAACCCAGTTCGGCGAGCCGGCGTTCGTCGTCGGAAGGGGATCGGGTTTCGGTCATGTGGTGCTCCCGGGTGAAAACGCTGCCCTCATACCGCGTTTGTCAGAAGAACAGTGTGGAGTACCGATCGGTCGGCCGCAGGGCAACCGGCAAAGTCGCGAAACGGCGGCCCCGGCACCCGCCCAGCGTGGGCCGAACGTAGCGTGATGACCATGAGCGAGCGACTGGTGGTCATCGGTGGCGACGCGACGGGGATGTCGGCCGCCTCGCAGGCGCGGCGGATGCGGGACGTGAGCGCGCTGGAGATCGTCGTTTTCGAACGCGGCGGGTTCACCTCCTACTCGGCCTGCGGCATTCCGTACTGGGTCGGCGGCCGAGTCGCCGAGCGCGACGCTCTGGTCGCCCGCACACCCGCGGAACACCGCGCCCGCGATATCGACCTGCGGCTGCACACCCCGGTCACCGAGATCGACCTCGACGCGACCAGAGTGCGCTATCGCGACCGAGAAACCGGCGACCAGGCATGGATGCCCTACGACCACTTGGTGATCGCCACCGGAGCTCGCCCGATCCGCCCACCGCTGCCGGGCATCGACGCTTACGGTGTGCACGGCGTGCAGACCCTCGACGACGGGCAGGCGCTGCTCGAGACGCTGGAGCGGGCGCGTGGCAAGCGCGCCGTCGTGGTCGGGGCGGGCTACATCGGCGTGGAGATGGCGGAAGCGCTGATCCGCCGCGGCTACGACGTCACGATGGTCAACCGCGGTCCCGAGCCGATGTCCACGCTCGACCCGGACATGGGCGCCCTGGTCCGCGACGCCATGCGCGGGATGGGCATCGAGGTGGTCGGCGACGCGGAGGTGTCCGAGCTGCGGACCGGCGACGACGGCCGGATCGCCGCGGTCGTCACCGACACCGCGGAATACCCGGCGGACGTCGTGGTGCTCGGCATCGGCGTGCGCCCGGAGACGGAGCTGGCGCGTGCCGCCGGTCTGCCGCTGGGGCAGCACGGCGGGCTGCGGACCGATCTCGCCATGCGGGTGCGCGGGCACGAGAACATCTGGGCGGGCGGCGATTGCGTCGAGGTGCTGGATCTGGTCTCGGGCCGCGAACGCCACATCCCGCTGGGCACCCACGCCAACAAGCACGGTCAGATCATCGGGGCGAACATCGGCGGGGGATACGCGGTGTTCCCGGGAGTTGTCGGCACGGCGGTGAGCAAGGTGTGCGAGCTGGAGGTGGCCCGAACGGGTCTGCGCGAGAAAGACGCTCGGTCAGCGGGCTTGCAATATGTGACCGTCACCGTCGAATCCACCAATCGCGCGGGTTACTACCCTGACGCGGAGCCGATGACGGTGAAGATGCTCGCCGAGCGTTTCACCGGCCGGCTACTCGGTGTCCAGATCGTGGGACGCGAGGGCGCGGGCAAACGCGTCGACATCGCGGCCGTCGCGCTGACCGCCCGGATGACCGTCGAGCAGATGATGATGCTCGACCTCGGGTACGCGCCACCGTTCTCTCCCGTGTGGGATCCGGTGCTGGTGGCCTCGCGCAAGGCCGTCACCGCCGTCCGCGAACGCGGGTAGGGGCCTCAGGCGCCGAAGAACTCCAGCAGCTCGGTCTTGCCGAACATGACGGCGGCCGCGCGGGCCGACGGGGTGCCCGCGTCCGGGTCGGCGCCCGCCGCGGCGAGCTGTTTCACGATCTCGGTCTCGCCCTTGAAAACCGCCCCCGCCAGCGGGGTTTGGCCTTTGTCGTTGGCGCGGTTCGGATCGGCCGAGCGCTCGAGTAGTGCTGTGACCGCATCGGCGTGCCCGTGGTAGGCGGCGAGCATGAGCAGCGTGTCTCCGGCGTCGTTGGTGAGGTTGACCGGTACGCCCGCGTCCACATAGGTGGCCAAGCTCGCGGCGTCTCCGGCCCGTGCGAAGTCGAACACCTTGGTGGCCAGCTCGAGCAGTTCCGGATCGATCTCGTCAGCGCTCATCCGCTCACTCCTATCATGGGCCGCGCGAGAGTCAGCGCGTGGCCGTGGACTTTCCCAGTTGTTCCCGCACTATGCGCAGATCGGCGACGAAGGCTTCGTAGGCCGCGGTGCGATCGGGCGCGCGCAGCACCGAGGACGGATGCACAGTGGCGATCACGCGGAACTTCTCCGCCTCGACGACCTCGCCGCGGCGTTCGCTGACCTTGAACGAAGGGCCCAGCACCGCCTGGGCGGCGATCGCGCCCAGACACACCACCAAACGCGGACGCAGCAGGCCGAGCTCGGCGTCCAGCCATGCCGAGCAGGCGACCACTTCGGTACGTCCGGGTTGTTTGTGGATTCGCCGCTTGCCGCGCTCGACGAACTTGAAGTGCTTCACCGCGTTCGTCAGGTAGGCCGCGTCGCGGTCGATGCCGACCTCCGCCAGCGCCCGGTCGAGCAAGCGTCCGGCGGGACCGACGAACGGCTGACCCACGACGTCCTCCTGATCGCCGGGCTGTTCACCGATCAGCACCACGTCCGCGTTCTCGGGTCCGGCGCCGAACACCGTCTGCGTGGCGCTGCGGTAGAGATCGCACCCGTGACAGTCACAGGCGGCCTGCCGCAACCGCGCCAGATCCGCGTCCTCGGGTACGAACCTCGCGGCGCCGGGCGCCTTCATCGGACCGAGCCTCCCGCCTCGCCTGGGGCTGCGACCGCCATTCGCCGACCTCCTTCGGCACTCGTGCTGGTGGCGGCTTACCCGTTTGCGGCGTCCTCACGCGACAGGCGCGAAACTCTCAACCACGTGGTGAACGAGCGGACATGGGTCGGTATAGTCGCCGCGGATGAGTAGTGTCACCGCCACCGCCGAAACGCCGATGTCCCAGAACCGTCGACTCGGGCGTGTATTGCGGCTGGCACCGGTTCTCTCGGTCGCCTTCTCCGCGTTCTGCCTCCTGAAACCGGTCTGGCCGTTCGAGAAGATCACCGGCGGGTTCATCGACCTGCAGGTGTATCGACTGGGTGTGGACGCTATGCGGCACGGCGCCGACATGTACGGTCAACTGCCGCAGACCACCATCGGTGCGGGCCTGCCGTTCATCTACCCGCCGTTCGCCGCGCTCGCGCTGGGTCCCTTCGCGATGCTGCCCTGGGACGTGGCGGCACTGAGTTTCTTCGTTTCCTCGGTAGCGGCGCTCGGCCTCACTCTCTATCTGGTCGCCAGGCGGGTATGGCCCGAGGAGTCGCAGCGGCGACTGGCGGTCTGGGCCACCGCGTGCGCGACTCCGTTGGGCCTGCTGCTGGAGCCGATCCACTCCACGTTGGATTTCGGTCAAGTCAACCTGCTGCTGATGGCCCTGGTCGCCGCCGATTGCCTCACCCACAAACCGCGGTGGCCCCGGGGCATGCTGATCGGCATAGCCGCCGCCATCAAGCTGACACCCGCGGCTTTCGTGCTCTACTTCCTGGTCCGCCGGGACTACCGCGCGGCCGCGACCGCGGCGGTCACCGGCGCGGCCGCGACGGCAGCGGGTTTCGCGATCCTGCCGAAGGAGTCCGTCAAGTATTGGTTCGGCGGACTCGGCAACGTCTCCGGGCTGAGCGGCTCCGCGTTCCATACCAACCAGTCGATTCAGGCGATGTTCGCCCGGTTCGAGGTGCCCGAGCCCGCGTTCACCGTGATCTGGCTGGTTCTCGGCGCTCTCCTGCTCGCGCTTGTCGTCACCGCGATGCGCAGGGCTGCCGACCTGCCCGCGCTGGCACTGGCCATCAACGCCGTCTTCACCCTGCTGGTGTCGCCCATCTCCTGGTCGCATCACTGGGTGTGGATCGCGCCCGCCTTGTTCGCCGTCGTGGGCCACGCGACCCGTCTGCCCGGCAGGCGGGCAATCGGTTGGTGGATGACGTTCGCGGCGACGGCGGCGGTGTTCGTCATCGGCCCGCACAACTGGTTGCCCGACGGTGAGCACCGCGAGTCCGCGTGGACGCCTTGGCAGCACTTCATCGGCAACACCTACGTCTGGTTCAGCGTGGTGCTGGTCGTGCTGTTCCTGATCACCAGCAGGAGGTCGGCCCCGCGGCAAGCCGATCAAGCGCACGAGCAGTCCGCCCGCACCCCGGACCCAGCGACCTCAGCGCTGACCGCGCGCTGAAGCACGGCCGCGTGGCGGTGACATGCCGCCCCTTCACCCCATACCGGGTGCGGACGGTGCGGTGAAAAGGAAGCTCTTCTCCTCGACCCGCGTTTTGATACGCCACTGACCGTCTACACGGACGAACGTGTCCAGGTACCACAGTCCGCACAGCATCATCGTGGGCGGTCCGTCGCCGCCGGACACCACCATCGGGTTGTGGCACATCGTCCGCCCCGTAGCCGTGTCACCGTCGATCGTGATGGACGAGTTGCTGATCAGATGTTGGAACGCCGGGAAGTTCGGCAGGATGGCCGCGAGGAACTGCTTCGTCGCGGCGAGATCGCCCACCGAGCCACCCATGGCCGAGTAGTCGATGTGTGCGTCGGGTGTGAAAACCTCGTCCAGCAGGTCCCACTGCCGAGTGTCGACCGCGTGCGAATACCGCACCATCAGGTCTTCGATCTCGAGTCGATCCGAAATCTCCTGCAACGACAGCATGCCTGCCTCCGATGAGCGTCGATCCCCGGGGTAGATGCCACCAGGATTCGGCGTGCGAGGCAAGGTCCCTGCAGGTTATGCCCGATGCGGCAGAATGTTCAGTACCAGTGTGAGGCCCGCCACGATGCTCACACACGCCACCAGGGTGGTGAACGCCGATTGCGTGATCGTGGCGATGCCGGTCGAAAACGCAAGGCACGTGGCTAAAGCGAGCGCGCCGGTTCCCGGTTCCACACCGGCGATGCGGGTTGGTCGGTAATCCGTCATAGCTATGTGATACCCAGCGCGGGCCGTTACGAAACCGTGATAGACAGTCGGTTTTCGCGTCCGGCGTGTTTGCAGGTCATCGAGCCGAGCGAGGTCGGTTCGAGTCACGACTGTCACAGCGTGGATTCTTCTGGCCGAGGACGACATGTGCTCGCCTGCGCCCTTTCCGCGCCGCCTGTCGTTCTCTCGAATCTTCTTCTGGGCACGGGGGCAGGCGTACAGTACGTACGTACGGTTTGTTGCCGGTTCTCGGAGGGCATATGTGGGATCCTCAGCAGTACCTCGCGTTCGGCGACCACCGGTCCCGCCCATTCTTCGACCTCGTGGCCAGGGTCACGACGGCCGAGCCCCGGGTGGTGGTCGACTTGGGTTGCGGCCCCGGGCATCTCACCGCGGTCCTCGCGCGGCGCTGGCCCGGCGCGATCGTGCGCGCACTCGACTCCTCCCCGGAGATGGTCGCGGCCGCGCGGGAGCGCGGCATCGATGCGACGCTCGGGGCGGTGCAGGAATGGCGGCCGAGCGCGCAGACCGATGTCGTCGTCTGCAACGCCGTCCTCCACTGGGTGCCCGGCCACTCCGGCCTGCTCGCCGAGTGGATGCGGCAGCTCCCCGCGGGCGCGTTCCTGGCCGTGCAGGTGCCCGGGAACTTCGACGCGGCCTCCCACCGCGCGATCCGTCAAGTGGCCGCACGCGAGGAATGGCGCGACAGCCTCGAACGAGCGGGCATCCTCGATCCGGGTGCGGTGCTCGATCCCGCGGGCTACGCCGACGTGCTCGCCGTGGCGGGTGGAGCCGTCGACGCCTGGGAGACGACCTACCTCCAGCGCTTGACCGGGGACGACCCGGTGCTCGAGTGGGTCACCGGCACCGCGCTGCGACCCGTGCGCGATGCGCTCGACGACGCGCAGTGGCGGGAGTTCACCGCGCAACTGGCCCCCCTGCTGCGCAGCGCCTATCCTCGGCGGCCCGACGGCGCCACCTGGCTGCCGTTCCGGCGAGTGTTCGCCGTGGCCCGCAAGCGGTAGCGCTCGGTCGCCGGGCGGACAACGGCCGGACAACCAGGTGTCCGCCGCCGGGATTCGGACTGGTCGCCGCGGTGGCCAAGCGGAGGGAGCGGCTGGTGTCGCCGGCCGCTCGCCGAAGTGTCACAGGGGTCGCTCGTGCGCCGTCGCCAACAGCCGGTTGACGCGGCTGCGCAGTTCGCCGGTGACGGCGGGCACACCGATCGACGGGAGTTCGGCGGCCACCTTGGCGGCCAGAACTCGCAGCTTGGTGTTGGTTTCCTGGGATCGCACCCGCAGCATGGTGAATGCTTCGTCGGCATCGAGTCCATAGACCAGCATCACCGCGCCCTTGGCCTGCTCGATCACCGCCCGCGCGGCCACCGGGTCGAGACCGCCCGTCGCCGTGCCGTCGCCGTCGTAGCTCACACCCACGCACTACCCGTCCGTGGCGATCTGACACCGCATTCGCGGCGGAACGATTCGTGCAGCGCATGTCCTCGGCCGCGCAGGAGGGTTGACGCGAGCCGCCGAGATCGCGATACTTCGAACGTCATAGCGATTGCGTATAACTTGTCCTGCGGAAACGCGACGGAGACAGATCAATGACGATCCATACGGCAGTCGAAGCATTTCTCCTGGCTCAGGTGGAGGACCCCGTCCCCGAAGCTCCCCCGAACGCGGACAAAATACTCCAGCTGTTCCGATATTTCACCTGGTTCGTGATTCTCTCCGGCGTAGCCGGCATCACCTACGCGGGAGGGAAATTCGCGTGGGAGAAGTGGAACGGTGGGCCACTCGCCTCGGCGAAGATGGTCGCGGGCGGCATGCTCGGCGGTGTCATCGCCACCAGTGCGGGCACGATCATGAACGCGCTGATCGGTTGAGCCGCACGGCGGGCGTGGTGGAGCCGGACGTGGCCGTGCTTCGTCCGGGCTAGTCGCTGACCTCCAGTTCGACCAATTGAGCTGGTGTGAACGATTTCTCGCGCCGGTCGGTCTCCACGCCGAAGACCGCGACGACGAGGTCGCCGCCCGGCTGGACCACTCCCGCTTGCGTGAGCGTGCCGTAACCGACGACGGATTCGCCGATGTGATCGGCGAGTTCCGCAGCGGGTACTCGAATCGTCCTGCGCATAAGGCACCTCTATCGAGTCTCGGTGTCACGGTCTGCGGTGTCACTCTGGTAGGACTCGATCCTAGTCCGGGAGAACAGACGAAGTATCTCCCTCTTGCCGCCGGCCCCTCGCCCGGTGACCGAATCGCGGCGAACTCCGCCGTCGAAGCGGAATTTCCTGCGTCATAACGATTTACCGACCCCGGCTCGACCGGTTCGTGACCAGGGTGAGCGCGTGGGCGACCTTGGCCTGGAAGTGCGGGCAATCGCGGAAATCCTCAGCCGCGCAGTCGAGAGCGTGGGTGATGGTGTCCAGCGCCGCGGTGGCCTGGGCGATCCGGCGAACGAGCTGGTCGCGGTGCGCGCGCAGCAGATCGCGGCGAGCGGCCCGGTCGGATGCCTCGGCGAACAGGACGGCGAGATCCTCGAGCGACAAACCGACCTGCTTGCCGAGCAGGATCATCGCCACCGTCTCCGCGTCGTCGTCGCGATAACGCCGTCGGCCCGCGCTGTCCCGGCGCGGCGCGAGCAGTCCGACATCCTCCCAGTGCCGCAGCACGTGAGCGGCCAGACCGAAGCGCGCCGCGAGCTCACCGATCGAGATGTCGCCGCCCGTCATGCTCGCACTCTAGGCGGGGGCGCGGGCGATGAGCCGCGCGTACAGCCCGATCGGATGACGCCGGGGACGCACCGGCTCCCGCCGCACCGTCGCCGCCTCGAACGATCGGCGCAATGCGTCGAGCGCCGCGGCCGCGCGCACGAAGCGGAAGTCGTAGATCGCCACGACGCCGCCGGGACGCAGCACGCGCGCCAGCTCCGCGATCGCGCGGTCGGGCTCCGGCCACTCGTGCATGCTCAGGCTCGAGACGATCAGATCGAAACTGTCGTCGGGGTAGGGGAGCGCGCCTACGTCGCCGACCTGCAGCTCGGCCGCGCTTGCCGCCAGTGTCGCCTCGGCGAGATCGATCATGTGCGGTGACAGGTCCACGCCGTGAAGCCGCAGATCCGGTCGGCGATCGCGCACGTGGGCCAGTAACTTTCCCGGCCCGGTCCCGACGTCGAGCACCCACGCGCCCGGTCGCGCTGCCCCGTCGATGTCGGCGGCGATCCGGCGGTACAAACCCCCGAGCAGGCGTGTGGCCCGCTTGTCGTAGCCAAGGCTCTGCTTTTCTCCGAAGGCGGTCATGACTTCCTCTCCTCGTGGTGCGCTCAGCTTGCGAGTTGAGGTCGACCTGAAGTCAAGAGTTGTCTTCGCCGCTGTGGCGGGATCCTGGGCCGGGCATGGTTCGAAGCGGCCGCCGTCAGATCCGATTCGGGGCGACGGCCGCTCGAATAAGGTGGTCAGGGCTGTTTCGGGTACTTCTGGTCCAGCCACTGCGCGAACGTCGGACCGGCGATGATCGCATCGGGCCCAGCCAGGAGAGCGCCACCGGCTTGCAATTGGTGATCCGGGTCGGCGGTGTCGACGATCTCTTGCACACGAGCCGGTTCCCCCCGTCGCGCAGCCACTTCGGCGACGGCCGTGGCGAGCTCGAATTCTTCCGGCCCCGCGATGTCGACCGCCTCGGGCGCGTCCTCGGAAACGGCCAGTTCGGCCAGCCGTTCGGCGACCGTGCGGGCGGCGACGAGCTGAGCCCGGTACTTCGGCACGTATGCGGTGTCACCGCGCGTGGTCCAGTCGAGCATCATTTCGGTGAATTCGTGGAACTGAGCCGCGCGCAGGATTCGCACGGGTACCGGGCCTTCGCGGTAGGCGTTCTCCTGGGCCAGTTTCCCCGCGTAGTGCCCGGCGGTGAAACGATCTATGCCGATTATGGAGACCACAACGATCCGACGGACTCCGGCGGTAGCCGCCGAGTGCTGCACATTCCGCGCAACGGTGCGGAAGAAGTCGGTCACCACCTCGGTTTCGGTGGTCGTCGCGTTGACCGCGTCCACCACGACATGTACGCCGGCCAGCGCCTGGGCCAAACCGTCTCCGGTGTAGACGTCCACGCCTGCCGACCGGCTGATGGCCACGACATCGTGGCCTTGGTTCTTCAGCACGTCGATCACGTCCCGGCCGATCCGCCCGCTTGCGCCGATCACTGCGATTCGCATCGCGACCTCCTCTATCTCACTGGTCCGGTGAGTAGACGAAGCGGCCACGTCCGGTGTGACACGACGAGTTCGCGTCACAGCTCCCGCCGCATCGGTCGATCCACGTTGCGGCGGCAACTGCTCGGCTCTGCTTCCCTACGTCGACCCGAGCGCGACTCGGCGGCATGCCCGGCACACCGCGGGCCGCCGGCACTCGGAGGGGGAATTCGAAGGACACGTGCGGCCGGCGTCAACGCGGTGCGGCCGCACAGCAGGTGTCAGATGCACCAGATGACACTTCCGAGGGGGAAGCACAGCACGGCCGAGCCGAACGAGCCGGTTACCGGCGTCGCCGCATCCGACGGCGTCGCTTCGGCGGAAGCGGCGGGAGCCGCGAGGAAGCCGAAGGACAGGGCCATCGCGCTCGCTGCGAAAATTTTGGTGAATTTGGTGGACATTGCGAATCCTTTGACTCGAGTGGAATTTAACTTTGACTCACGAATTTCATCGTTCACCCACAAGGCGGTGAGCGCCAGGCAAAGAAACGTTAAGTTCCCCGGTGTCGCATAACGGCAAGGTCACCACTGGTGCTTTTTTCGGGGCAGCGGCATCGAATTCAGCCGGAAAACATACCGGAAGAATTCCTAAGACCCGGGCAGTGTCCGTATTGCGCAGTTCATGAGCCGCTCGATGATCTTCGCACAATCGAGACCGGATTTTGCGCAGGACAGCGGCGTGCCACATAGGAACCGGCGACGGTCCCCTACGACGGCGCCGCCGGGCCCGCTCAGACGGACAAGTCGGCGGCGGTCTGTAACGGTGATCGTTACGCGGCGAGTCGCCTCCCGGATGCCTCGGCTCTTCGATAGGCGCGGTGCCTCGCCCGAGTCTCGCGCGGGTGTGGTGCCTCTACGCTTCCCACTGGAGGTGAGTTCTCGCCGGAATTCGGGCACCAGCGCGACTTTAAACTGAGGCAATGGTGCAGCCAACGCCCTGGCAGTCGAACGAGACTGGAGACAGCCGGTCCACTCAGACGAACGGGGCGAAGAGCAGCGTCGTGCCGGCCAACTTGCGGTCGATTCAGGCCGCGCTGCGCGGCTATTGGGGCTACGTATGGGCCGCGGTCGGCAGCCTCGCCACGCTCATATTGCTGTTCCAGCCGTGGATGACCGCCGCGGGCGCTGACGGCAGGGTCAGCACCAACGCGTTCGGCCGGATGCAGATCACCACGCGGTTCTTGAACGTCTGGTCGCAGTCGGCCCCGCCCGCCGCGAAGATCACGGGTTTCTGGGCACTACTGGCCTGTGCGGCTATCACGATCACGATCTTGGTGGTCGTGATCAATCTGCGCCTCCGCATCGATGCGCTCAGTCGGCTGGCGACGCTGTCCACGTTGGCAGCCGCGCTGTTGGTGGTGTTCACCGTGCTGTATGTCAACAGCAAGGGCGGTGAGCTGAAGGCGATGGTCGGACGCCGTTCGGACCTGGGTGGACACATCGGATCGTTGATGAACTGGGCGTTCGGCAACGGCAGACTCGTCGTGCCGGGTGTCGGGCAAGTCGCCTACACGTCCGCGGGTCTCACGCCTTGGGCGCTGCTGGCCGGCGTGACCTCGCTCGGTTCGGCCGTCGCCGCCCTCACCCAGTGGATCCGGAACAGATCGGGCAATCTCTTCCGCCTGTCGTGGCGCATCCAGGTGGTCGCGCCGAAGCGGCCTGCCGATCCCGACGACGCGGCCTGACCGTCGGACGCGGCGGAGTAGACTCGCCCGAATCATTGGATGAGTACGTGGTCCGAGGCGGTATCGCATGGTCGGCACGGAGGTACTCATAGTCGGCGCGGGTCCGGTCGGGCTGACCGCCGCGATCGAGTTGGCCCGGCGCGGTGTCGCCTGCCGAATAGTGGACGCGCTGCCCGAACCGCCCCGATACGCGAAGGCGGTGGGAATCCAGCCGCGAACGTTGGAAGTTTTCGAAGGTCTGGGCGTGTTGCGCCGGATACTCGACGCTTCGATCCAGTTGCACGGCCAGAGGGTGTACGTGAACGGCGACGAGGTGGCCAGGACAGAACTCACGGTGCCCGCCGACGTGCCCTACGCGTTCATCGGGTTACCGCAATACGTGACCGAGCGAATTCTGCGGGAGCGCTTGGCGGAAACGGGCGTCCGGATCGAACGCGCCACCGAGCTCACGACCTTCCAACAGGACGACAGTGGCGTGCGTGTCGTACTCGCCACGGCGGACGGCGAGCGCACCGTCGACACGCAATTCCTCATCGGGTGCGACGGCGCACACAGCATCGTTCGCAAGACATTGGGCCTGTCGTTCGAGGGCGCGGCGTTCGCCGAGCAGTACATGCTCGGCGATGTCGAACTCGACTGGTCGCTGCCGCACGGCTACGGCATCCGGTCGACGCATCGGACCGAGGGCGTCACCGACGACCTGCTGGTGTGCATACCGCTGCCGGGACGCGGCCGGTATCGCGTGTCGATGCTGGTACCCGACGAACTCGCCATCGCGGCGACGACCGACCGGGATGGGCTCGGGCAACGTTTCGGAAGTGGGCCCGCCCCGCAGCTGCGACATATCCAAGCGGTTCTCGATCGCCTCGCCCCGGAGCCGGTCACCGCGTCGCGCCTGCGATGGTCGTCGGTCTTCCGCATCAGTCACCGGATAGTCGACTCGTATGCGCGCGGAAGAGTTTTCGTCGCAGGCGACGCCTCGCACATTCATCCGCCCACGGGGGCGCAAGGGATGAACACCGGTATCCAGGACGCACACAACCTCGCGTGGAAGCTCGCGCTGGCGGTCAGCGGCGACAGTGCGCCGCAGCTGCCCGCCAGTTACGACGCCGAACGCAGGCCGGTCGGCGAAGAGGTGGTCGGTAGAACCGTGCGCAGCGCCAGGGAGGGCATCGGGGCCGGGGAATCGGATCCGGATCTCGTCATCCGGCGTGAGGCGCAACTGCTGATCGACTACGGCGACAGCCCGATCGTCGTGCGTGCGGCCGACGGTTCGCAGGGCCCGCGAGCAGGAGTTCGCGCCCCTGATGCCACTGGCTTGACCCGCGGCGCGGTCACCTTTCCGATCCGCCTGTTCTCCTTGCTCGGGCGGACCGACCACACGCTCCTTCTCTATGCCGGCGACAGCACCCGGACCGAGATCGGGAGCATGGAGGAGCTTGCCGGGGCGGCACGCCGCAGGGCGCACCGGCAGCTGGATGTGTACCTCATCGCCGCGCCCGGCGCCCAGGTCGACGAGACGCTGTTGCCGGTTGTCCGCGACCGTGACGGCGCCTTCGCGAGGGGCTACGGCGCTACCGACGGAGCCGTCTACGTCGTGCGTCCCGACGGGTATCTCGGCTACGTGGGGCACGGGGCCGCGCCGGTGGATCTGACCAGGTATCTCAGCTCGACTTTTCGCTGACGACCGCCGCGTCCAGTGCGCGCCCGTGCGATCCTCTCGCTCTTGCGCAGGACCGACCTGATCGGGTACCCCGGATACAGGAGGTGTTCGATGTCGTCCGCACCCCGGTCCTCGACGCGAACAGAGGAAGTCATCGTGCCGTCGGAACGCGCCCGACTGGCGGGGGTACTGGCCGTCCCACCGGAGCGCACCGCCTTGATCGCCTTCGCGCACGGCAGCGGCAGCGGCAGGCGCAGTCCGCGAAACCGGTTCGTCGCCGACGTCCTGAACAGGGCGGGGTTCGCGACGATGCTGGTCGACCTGCTGACCGTCGATGAGGAGGGCGACCGCGCTCGCGTCTTCGACATTCCGCTGCTCGCAGGACGCCTTGTCGAGGTGACCCACTGGCTACGGACGCGGCCGGACCTCAGCGGCCTGCCCACCGGATACTTCGGGGCCAGCACCGGCGCGGGCGCCGCGCTGTGGGCGGCGACCGAACCGGGGACCGAGATCGCCGCGGTCGTCTCCCGCGGCGGGCGGCCGGACTTGGCGGGTCCGCGATTGGGATCGGTTCGCGCACCGACGCTGCTCATCGTGGGAGGTGACGACCGGTGGGTACTGGAAGTCAACCGAGAAGCCCAGTTGCGGATGCCCTGTCCGAGTGAACTCGACATCGTCCCTGGCGCGACCCATCTCTTCGAGGAGCCCGGTGCGCTCGGACAAGTCGCCGACCTGGCCACACAGTGGTTCCAGCGCCATCTCACCGTCGTGCGGCACTGAACACCACCGGCAGGTCGTCGGCTCGGGGAACGACGCGGGTGCCGAAGCCCCGGCTGATATCCGCGATCTTCTCGCACAGCCAGCGGGATTCGCTGCGCGGAGCCCATTCCAGGCGCATGTGCCGCACCCGCAGCGGGATCAGCCGGACCTCCGTCGAGCCGCGATCGATGGACACCAGATACAGCGGATGCAGATCGGCGTGGTACCGCTCGTGGCCGCGAATGCCTTCGTAGTCGTCGATGACGTCGCCGCATCCGTAGAGGACCGGTTTGCCGCGGTAGATCTCGATCGGACGCGGATGATGTGCGG
Source organism: Nocardia sp. CY15 (assembly GCF_009829295.1). NCBI lineage: Bacteria > Bacillati > Actinomycetota > Actinomycetes > Mycobacteriales > Nocardiaceae > Nocardia > Nocardia sp. CY15. Next base: position 81,081 of record NZ_VUOT01000014.1, on the reverse strand, counting down.
AGTGCCCGTGCACCACGTCGATTCCGGCGTCGATCAAGCGATGCGCGAACTGCGTTTCGGTGCGCGCGACCGCATAGCCCCAGTTCGGCCCCCAGTGCACGGAAACGATGCCTATATCGTCGTCGCGCTTGTAGGCGGACACCTCGTTCGCGACTTCCTCGGCCGCCGCGACGCCCGGGGAATAACCCACACGCCACACTCCCGGCCGATGGCGCCGTGCCGACCACACTGCCGGAACCCCGCTCGAGCCGGCGGCGACCGAGACGATCACCGCGCGGCGCCCGTCACCGAGTTCCACTATGGCGGGGGTGCGCGCGGCCTGCAGGTCGGCACCGGCGCCGGCTCGGCCGATGCCCGCGTTGTCGAGCGCTTCGAGGGTGTCGGCCATCCCGGCGATTCCGAAATCGAGTACGTGATTGTTCGCCAGCGCGCAGACGACCGGTGCGATCACGGTCAACGCGGGCATATTGTCCGGGTGCATCCGGTAGTGGATACCTTTCGCGGCAGCGAACGCACCGTCGGCGGTGATCGAAGTCTCCAAGTTGAGCAACCGCACCTCGGGGTCGATCTGGGCGAGGATGGGCAGCACATCACCCCACAGCTGCCGGAAATCGACCGGGTGGGCGAAGGCGCCGTACGCGCGTTCGGCCAGCTCGACGTAAGTCCGCGCATCGTGGACATATCGTTCGCGCAGCCTCGGATCGCCGGGATGCGGCAGGATCTGGTCCACGCCCCGACCCAGCATGACGTCGCCGCCCAGCAGCACCGTCGTCATATGACCATTGTCGGCCATCGCGGTGCCGATGTGAACGCGGTGGTCGTCGAGTTCCGGCGCACGGTTCGATCGGGTCAGCGTGGCCGGGCGGCTGACCTGCTCGACATCGAGCGCAGTTGTTGCGGGTCGTCGGCGTAGACGGTGGCGATGATGTTCGCCCGCGCGGCGAGATCACGGGTGAGGTCGCGAATCTCGTCCGAGGCTTCCGGGTCGGCGGCGATCCCGGCCAGCAGATCGCGGGTGTGGATCGCCGTTGCCTGGGCGCAGCGCCGCAGGCGGGCTTTCGCCACGGTATCGAGCGCGGCCGGAGTGAGGTAGCGCTGCACGTGCTCGCCGCGGTCGGTGATCTGGTTGACTACCGATTCGGTCGCCGCGTCGGTGAGCCATCGTTCCGCGTCGGCCGTGATCTCGAAGACGAGATCGTGGTCGCGGATGTCGGTGGGGTTCGCGGAGGTGGTCAACAAGGCCATGCTCGCTCGCCCGATCGCGAGGAACCCGCTCATCGCATGGGCGAGCAGGACATTCGGGCTCGCTGTCGGCAACTGGTGTAGACGTTTCCCGACGACGGTGACCCAGCACGCGAGGTGTTCGGCAGCGGTGTCGATCGACGTCGCAGTCGGCATAGCGCGACCATACGCCGTTACTCCGGCGAGACATACGAAGAAACGCTGAAAGTTCGCCGGGTGTCGCGGATCATCGCCGTGGAGAGGTTGGGGCGCGGCTTGGAGCGCTTGTCGCGCCGCGGCCATGAGGTCGTATGCGCCATGTCCGGAGGGCGTCGCCCCGGCCGCGTCCACGGGGGGATGACATTCACCGCGCCGCTCGGGGGCGGTTAACTGCGATTGTGCTCGCAACCATCGCTCAGAAGGATCGGAGCCGCTGTCGCAAGAGCGCGTTGCACGTGCGTCGGGCACGAGTTCCGTCGGAGGGCGGCATCCGGCCACGCTTGCTGCGCCACGGAAGCGGGCGCGTGACTCCCTGTGGCAATTGGGAAGCCAGATGCTTGCTGCGAAGGCATCCTGCTGAGGCGCGGGGGCGAACGAATCGAAGGGCGAATGCTTCACTTATGACCAGCGCACTTCCCGCTATCCGGGACTCATCCTATGATTTTAAAGAGGATGTTAGTAATCTAAATTACCTACCTGCAGTTTCACTATATGGGATTCGCGCATCGTCGCCTCGATGATTCGAATCTATCCAGCGAGGGAGTGTCGCGTGCTGGAAATCGACCACTTCAGCCACGGGTGGCTGACACCTGTCATCGCCTACATCATGTCGTTCACCGGTTCATTGCTCGGACTCCGATGCATGGCCAGGTCCCGCACTGGTTCCGCGCGCGACGGCTGGCTGCTGGCCGCGGCGGTCGCCATCGGCGGCACCGGAATCTGGGTCATGCACTTCATCGCGATGCTCGGATTCGCCATCGACGGGGCATCGATCCGCTACGACGTTCCCGTCACGCTGATCAGCGCGCTGATCGCCATCGCGGTGGTGTGGATCGGATTGCGGATCGCCCACCAGCGGTCACTCGGGCCGATGGCGCTGTTCGTCGGCGGAGCGGTCACCGGCTTGGGCGTCGGTGCGATGCACTACTCCGGCATGTACGCGATGAAATCCGACGCGACGATCGGCTACGACGGACGGATCGTCGCATTGTCCATGGTGATCGCCGTGGTCGCCGCGACCGCCGCGTTGTGGTTCACGCTGCACGTTCGTGGCACGCTCGTCACCATCGGCGCGGCGGTGGTGATGGGTGTCGCGGTGTCCGGCATGCACTACACGGGCATGTTCGCGATGCATCTGCACGAAGCGCAACACCTGCATCCACCGTCCGGCGCCGGCGCGGAGCAGCTGCTGACTCCGCTGATCGTGAGCATCAGCTTGGTGACCGTACTGTTGCTGCTGCATCTGGGCATCACGGAGGTCGAGGACGAGAACGCCTATGTCCCGCGGGGCCGGCACGCCGCCAGTTACTGGCCGACCCGTGACTGAACGGACCCCGTAGCGTCCTCCCGCCGGAACTCGCATCGCACCCCGCTGACGTAATGGCCGCCGTGGAGGAGGCCCATGCGGCGCAGCGACGCGCGTTCGGTTTTCCGTGCCGGATGCCGGGTACGCGCGCCGAGAGCCGGTTTCGTGGGGAGACCGGCGCTTGCAGCCGAACCAGGAGGTGGCGATGCGTATCGGGTACAAACTGGCGGCCGAGGCATTCGGTCCGAACGAGCTTGTCCGCCAAGCGATCCGGGCCGAAGAGGCCGGATTCGATTTCGTCGAGATCAGCGATCACTTCCATCCCTGGCTGGACAACCAAGGGCATTCACCGTTCGCTTGGACCGTGCTCGGAACCATCGCGGCGAAGACCGAGCGCATCGAGCTCGCCACCGGCGTGACCTGCCCGATCCTGCGATACCACCCCGCCATCATCGCGCAGGCGGCGGCCACTCTCGCGATCCTGTCCGACAACCGCTTCACCCTCGGCGTCGGTTCGGGTGAACGCCTCAACGAGCATGTCGTCGGTCGCGAGTTCCCGCCTGTGCGCATCCGGCAGCGAATGCTCCGCGAAGCCCTCGAGATCATTCGCCTGCTGTGGAGCGGCGGTTATCAGTCCTACGACGGCGAATTCCTGACCCTCTCCGAAGCTCGCGTCTTCGACCTGCCCGACCGGCTCCCGCCGATCGCGGTGGCCGGAGGCGGGCCCCAGGCGGCTCGCCTCGCCGCCGAACTCGGTGACGGTCTGTTCGCCACCGAACCGAAGTCCGAGCTCGTCGATCGCTATCGCGCGGCGGGTGGGACAGGACCGCGCTACGCGGAGGTGGGCATGGCGTGGGCGCCCGACGAGGAAACGGCCGCGAAGGCGGTGCTCGACACGACGCGCTGGGCCGTCACGGGGTGGAAGGTGATGAGCGAGTTGCCGAACCCGGTCAACTTCGCCGCCGCGACCACCACGGTCCGTCTGGAGGACATCCTCGACAATTTCGCTTGTGGTCCGGACCCGGCCCGCTATCTCGACGCCGCGAAGCAGTACGCCGACGCGGGATTCGACCATCTCGTGATGCAGAACGCGGGCCCCGACCCCGATGGCTTCCTGGACTTCTACCGCCGCGAACTCGACGAGCCCCTGCGTGCCCTGACGCCGAGGGCGTGAGGGCGCTGCATCGGAGCGAGTGGTGAGGACGCGAGGTCAGGCCTGCCGGGCGGCGGGTCCGCGGATCGCGGTGAACAGGCGCAGGCAGCGTTCGGTCATGTCCTCGGGGGTGTGGCCGGGATGGTCGCTCCACCACGCGATGGTGGTGGACACGATGCTGAACCACAGTGCCAGCAGCAGCGAGTGATCGTCGGCATCGAAGACGTCGGCGTCGGCCAGCACCTGTGCGACACCTGCCGAGCCCATGCCGTTCAACGCATCCTGATACTCGCGGGCCACCGCGTAGGCCTCGCTCGGACGAGGCAGGGTGGCGTCGTAGATGATCTTCCAGTTCTGCGTGCGTCCGTCGAGGGCGTCGAAGATCCCGGCCAATGTCGCCAGCGCCCGGTCGTGGGCACCGGGCGCGGACTGCGCGGCCGCGACCGCATCGACCAGGCTCTTGCCCGCGCGGTGCACGCAAGCCGCGTGCAGACCGTCGCGGGAGCCGAAGTAGGCGTAGACGAGCGGCTTGGAAACCCCCGCGGCCGAGGCGATCCGGACGAGCGAAGCCTTCGCGTAGCCGTGATCGCCGAACTCGGCGGTGGCGACGTCGAGAATCTGCTCCTCCCGCCGCTCGCGCGGCACACCCTTGGTGCCCGGCTTGCTCACGGGGCATCACATACGGGCATGGGACTCCTCGGATATCGCGCAGATACGTCGAATTCGATATTCGCACGCTCCGTTCGGGCGACGGCGCTGTCCATCTCCTCCCGGTACGCCGGCGTCCTGCGGCATCACCTCGCTGCGGAGGGCAGCGGGTCGATCAGCACCCCGGGATTGAGGATGCCCGCCGGATCGAGTGCCGATTTGGCCGCCCGCAGCGCCGCTGCGAAAGGTTCGGGTCGCTGGCGGTCGTACCAGGGACGGTGGTCGCGGCCGACGGCGTGGTGGTGCGTGATGGTCGCACCGGAGATATGGAGTGCTTCCGATACGGCGGTCTTGATCTCGTCCCATTGCTCGACGGTCCGGCCCCAGCGGCCCGCGGCGTAGATGCCGAAGTAGGGCGCGGGTCCGTCCGGGTAGACGTGGGTGAATCGGCAAGTCACCACACCGGTCACACCGGCCGATCGGAACGCGGCGGTCGCCGCTGTCTGCACCGCGGCGCGGAGGTCTTCGAAACGGTCCCAGGTGCAGGCGGTTTCGAATGTCTCCACGATCATCGACTGGGCGGCGAGCGCGTCGCGCTGATACGGCATCCGGAGGAACGACGAGCGCCACGTGTCGGCCGCGCCCGGGCGCGCCGAGTCTTCCGCGGAGTCGGAGGTGCGCACCCCGTCGGGAATGGTGCCGCCGTGCTCACCGCAGATTCGTATCGCCCGGCGCATCGGTTCGTCCACGGGATGGTCGGCGGACTCGAATCCGAGCACCAGCACCCCGCCCGCCGTGCTGGTGCCCGCGTTGACGAACGCTTCCACCGGATCCAGCAGCCGGCAGTTGGCCGGATGCAGCCCGGACTGGGCGATGGCCCGCGTCGCGGTCACGGCCGCGCCGTAGCGGTCGAAGAGCACCGACGCTCCGGAACGCCAGCGCGGACGATCCTGCAGGCGCATCCACGCTTCGGTGATCACGCCCAGGATGCCTTCGGACCCGAGGAACATCCGGTCGGGTGAGGGACCCGCACCGGAGGCGGGCAGCCTGCGCGATTCGCTGATCCCGGCCGGGGTGACCACCCGCATCGATTCGACCATGTCATCGATGTGGGTATGGACGGTCGCGTAGTGGCCACCGGCCCGCGTGGCCAGCCAGCCACCGAGCGTCGAGAACTCGAAGGACTGCGGAAAGTGCCGCAGTGTCAGACCATCCGGCCGCAATGCCGCTGCCAGGGCGGGGCCGAGCATGCCCGCTCGAATGCGCGCCGCGCGGCTGGTGCGGTCGAGCTCCACGAGCCCGGCCAAGCGGCTCATGTCCAGCGACACGGACCCGGTGTAGGCGTCCATGCCGCGCGGTTCGACACCGCCTACCACCGACGTTCCGCCGCCGAACGGCACGACGGCGATGCCCGCGCCCGCGCACCAGTCCAGGATGTCGACCACGTCCTGTTCGGTGCGCGGGCGCAACACCTGATCGGGTACATGGTCCACGCGGCCGAGCAGATTGCGCACCACGTCACGAAACGCCTGCCCGTTGCCGTGGGAGACGCGGTCACCGAGGCCTCCCGAGGCCAGGTGAGCCAGCGAATCCGGCGGCTGGACGCGCGGCGGAGGAACGGCCAGCGCCGTCAGGTCCGGCGCCTCGTGCACCGTCGGATCGGCGTCGGGGAGCAGGGCCGCCACCCGCTTCGTCAGCGCTTCGCGCTCGGGGCCGGTTACGGCGTCCTCTCGATTGCCCCATCCCCACCACGACCTCGTCGCCATCGCACGGCTCCCTTCGGAAAGTAATTGACTCGATGGTAAATTACTTCGATGTCAATTGTCAGTGCCTTCCTGGCCGGACCGTGACGGCGGCCCGTGGGACCTATGTCGCGTGAGAACCGACCGAATAGAGAGAGTGATTCTTGCCACATTTCAGGCCGTGGTGGCTACGGTCCGAAACGGTTGTTCTTCACGTCACACGGTGTAATGGACTAACGGGTAGCTGGGTAATCCTATGGGCTTTCCCAACCTCGCCGCGCCGATCCGATCGGTGTTCGCTAAGGTCCGATCTGCACGCTCGGGTCATGGTTCACGCATTTGAGGCACCGCTTCTGGCTCCATCGCCAGAGCGGACACTGATCGACCAGAGAGTGAACTCGCCACCGCATGACCCCGACACGTCGTTCCGCACGTCGCGCCCACCATTCACGAGCACGTAATCTGCTGTTCCACCAACTGCTTTCCGCCGCGGTCGACACCTCGTTCGACTCCGCGGCGGTCCGGTACAATCCCACCGGCGATCCCGCCGATCAGCGGGAACTCAGCTATCGGGAGCTGGATGAGACCTCCTCGCGACTGGCCCGGTATCTGATCGGCTTCGGTCTGGGGCCGGGAGACTTCGTCGCGGTGGCCATCACGCGGTCGGTGGAGTCGGTGCTGGCGGTGTGGGCGGTCGCGAAAACCGGCGCCGCCTACGTGCCCGTCGATCCTTCCTATCCGGCCGATCGCATCGCGCACATGATCGCGGATTCCGGCGTCGTCGTCGGTCTCACCACCTCGGCACATCGAGCGGCGCTGCCCGCCACGGGGACCGATTGGATCGAACTCGACGCCCCGGCGCACCGCGAGCGGCTCGCCGCCCAGCCCGGTCATTCGATCTCATACCTGGACCGGTCGCGCCCGCTGACCGAACAGCACCTCGCCTACGTGATCTACACCTCCGGCTCGACGGGCAAGCCGAAAGGCGTCGCCGTCACCCATGCCGGCCTTGCGGCCCTGGTCGAGCACGAGATCGCCGTGCGGGTGGTGACCCGGGAATCGCGCGTCACGCATCTGTGCACACCGAGCTTCGACTTCTCGGTGATCGAGATGCTGCTCGCCTTCTCGGCGGGAGCGACTCTGGTCGTCGCGCCGCCCGCGGTGTTCGGCGGCATGGAACTGGCCGATCTGCTGCGGCGGGAGCGGGTCACGCATCTGTGCATCACCCCGGGAGCCCTGGAGTCGATCGACGCGGCCGGACTCGACGACCTCCGGGCCATCCTGTGCGGCGGGGAGCGCGTGAGTCGCGAACTGGTGGCCCGGTGGGCGAACGCCGACCGGGCCTTCTACATCGTCTACGGCCCCACCGAGACAACCATCTTCGCCACCGGCACCGCGGCGCTGCGCGCGGGCGAGGCGACCCACATCGGGACTCCGGTCCCAGCGCTGGGCGTCCACGTGCTCGATGCCCGGCTACGGATGGTGCCCACGGGAGTGATCGGCGAACTGTATCTCTCCGGGCCGGCGCTGGCGCAGGGATATCTCGGGCGACCCGGGCTGACCGCCGACAGGTTCGTGGCCAATCCGTTCGCGACGGCGCCCGGCGCCCGCATGTATCGCACCGGCGATATGGTGCGGCGCACCTCGGCCGGGCTGATCGAATACCACGGCCGAGTGGATTTCCAGGTCAAGATCCGAGGGCTGCGAATCGAGCTCGACGAGATCGACAACGCACTGACCGCCCACCCCGACGTCGACTACGCCGTGACGCTCGGCACGACGCTGCCATCCGGTGGCAGAGCGCTGGTGTCCTATGTGCTGCCGCGCGTGGCGTCCGCCCCTGGCGACTGCGGCCGGGTGACCCTGAACACCACGGAACTGATCGATTTCCTAGCGAAAACCCTTCCCGCATATATGATTCCGGCGTCGATCACGGTGCTCGACGAACTCCCGCTCACACCGGTCGGCAAACTGGATCGCGCGGCGCTACCGGAGCCGGCGCTCACCACCAGACGGTTCCGTGCGCCCGCTACGCCGACCGAGCGGGTGGTCGCCGACATCTTCGCCGCGTTGCTGCTGCCGCACCCCGGCGCAGGCCAGGTGGGGGCGAACGACGATTTCTTCGAACTCGGGGGCAACTCGCTGATCGCCACACAGGCCGCGGCGCGGCTCGGCACCGCGCTGGGTGTCCGTGTTCCGGTCGCGCTGCTGTTCGAGGCGCCGGCGGTGGCGAAACTGGCCGAACGCCTGGGGGACCTGACCCGGGCGTCGCATCCCGCGCCGCGACCGATGGCACGGCCCGAGCGGGTGCCGCTGTCGTACGCGCAGCGGCGGATGTGGTTTCTGAATCGGTTCGACCCGGCCGCGGCGAGCAACCACATTCCGCTGGCGGTGCGGTTGAGCGGGCAGCTGGACGTGGACGCGCTGCGCGCCGCGATCCGGGACCTGGTCGAGCGGCACGAGGTACTGCGGACCAGCTATCCGGAGCACGACGGCACGGGCAGCCAATGTGTGCATCCCGTGTCGGATCCGAGGGCGGTACCCGAACTGCCGGTGCTCGACGTCATCGAGACCGAGATCCCGGAGCGCACCGTAGCCGCGGTGGTCGAGGGCTTCGACGTGACGGCGGCGCCGCCGATCCGGTTGCGTCTGCTGCGCTCGAACGAGACCGAGCATGTGCTCGTGGGCGCGATCCACCACATCGCCGCGGACGGCTCCTCCATCGGCCCGCTGACCGCCGACCTGATGACCGCCTATACGGCCAGGGCCGCAGGGCACGGTCCGATCTGGACGCCGCTGCCCCTGCAGTACGCGGACTACACGCTGTGGCAGCGTCGAATGCTGGGCGAGGAGAGCGATCGGGGCTCGACACTCGCCCGCCAGATCGGATTCTGGCGAGAACGGCTGGCGGACCTGCCGGAAAGGCTGGACCTACCCGCGGACCGGCCGCGCCCGGCGGTGTTCTCGGGTCGCGGCGCCACGCACGAATTCAAGATCGATGCGACGGTGCACGCGGCGTTGAACCGGCTGGCGCACCACCACGACGCGACGCTGTTCATGGTCGCGCACGCGGTATACGCCGTTCTGCTGGCCAGGCTGTCGAACACCCGCGACATCACAGTAGGCACGCCGGTGGCCGGTCGCGGCGAAGCCGCGTTGGACGGCCTGATCGGCATGTTCGTCAACACCCTCGCGCTGCGTACCGAGATCGACCCCGGTCACACCTTCGCCGAACTGCTCGACCAGGTGCGCGGCCGGGATATCGAGGCGTTCGGATATGCCGACGTACCGTTCGAACGCTTGGTGGAATTGCTGGACCCGGTGCGGTCGAGCGCGCATCACCCGCTGTTCCAGACGATGCTGACCTTCCACAACTTCGCGCAGGCGACGCTGGAACTGCCCGCTCTCATCGTCTCCCCCCTCGACTTCGCGCTGCCACTGGCGAAGTTCGATCTCGAGCTGACCATGGTGCCGCACGAGGACGAGCGGACGCCGCTGGGAATCTCCGCCGCCTTCACGTATTCCACCGACCTGTTCGAGGAGGCGACGGTCGCGGGCTTCGCCCGGCGGCTGTGCGCGCTCCTCGCCGCCGTCCCCGACTCGGCGGATCGCCCGGTGGGCGAGCTGGACCTGCTCGACGCCGCGGAGCGCACCGCCATCCTGGCCCACTGGAACGACACCCGGCATCCCGTCCCCCCGGGGCTGGTGCTCGACGGCTACCGGCGTGCGGTAGCGCGGCACCCGGACGATGTCGCGATCGTCTGCGCGGGCCTGCGACTGACCTACCGGGAGTTAGACGAGCGGGTCAACCGGCTCGCGCGGGTGCTCATCGACCACGGCGTCGGCGCGGAATCGCTGGTGGGACTGGCGATCCGGCGTTCGGTCGACCTGGTGGCCGGGATGTACGCGATTCTCACCGCGGGCGGCGCGTACGTCCCGCTGGACCCGGATCATCCCGCCGAGCGGCTCGCGCATGTGCTCGAGGTCGCCCGGCCCGTCTGTGTGCTCACCACGACCGCCGACGCGGTGCCGATGCCCGATGACGTCGTCGTCCTGACTTCGGACACCCTCGAAGCCGATCGACGCTCGGGGGCACCGATCCGTTCGGATGAACTGCTGCGTACGGTGCTGCCGGAGCACCCGGCCTATGTGATCTTCACGTCCGGGTCGACCGGGCGCCCGAAAGGCGTGGCAGTCTCGCACAAGGCGATCGACAACCAGATCGAGTGGATGCTCGCCCAGTACCCCATGGGGCCGGGAGAGGTGTACCTCCAGAAGACCGCGACCACCTTCGACGTTTCGTTGTGGGGCTACCTCATGCCGCTGCGGTCGGGCGCGAAGCTCGTCGTCGCCGATCACGACGGGCACCGCGACGCGGACTATCTCGCCGCGACCATCGCCGAACACGGCGTCACCGTCACCGACTTCGTGCCTTCCATGTTGACGGTATTCGCCGCGCATGCGGCGCCCGGCAGCCTTGCCACACTGCGGCATCTGTTCGTCATCGGGGAGGCTTTGCCGCCGGAGACCGTGCGTGCGGTCCGGGCGGTCACCGAGGCGCAGGTGCACAACTTGTACGGGCCCACCGAGGCCGCGGTGTCGGTGACCTACTGGCCGGCGGGGACGGGTGAGGGATCGACGGTGCCGATCGGCCGGCCGCAGTGGAATACGCGGGTCTACGTGCTGGATGCGCGCTTGCGACCGGTGCCCGCCGGGGTACCCGGCGAGCTGTATCTGGCCGGGGACCAGCTCGCCCGCGGATATGTGCGGCAGGCTGCGCAGACGGCCGGTCGCTTCGTCGCGAACCCGTTCGACCGCGGAACCAGGATGTACCGCACCGGTGACCTGGCGGTCTGGCGGGCGCCCAGTGCGGACGAGCCCCAGCGACTGGAATATCTGGGGCGCACCGATTCTCAGGTGAAGTTCCGTGGCCAGCGGATCGAGCTCGGCGAGATCGAGGCCGCGCTGCTGGCGCAACCGTCGGTGAGTCAAGCGGTCGCTGCGGTGGCGCCCTCGCCGGTGAGCGATCGGCTGGTCGCCTATGTGGTTGCGCTGCCCGGGCATGTCATCGACGATCGAGAGCTCTTCGCCGGGATTTCGGCGGTGCTGCCCGCGTACATGATCCCCTGCGTGCTGGTCGAACTGCCCGCGCTGCCGCTGAACGTGAGCGGCAAACTCGACCGCAAGGCACTGCCCCGGCCGACGGTCACCCCCGGGAAGTTCCGGGCCGCTCGAAATCCCGTCGAACAGGCCGTCGCCGCGGTGTTCACCGACCTGCTCGGCATCGAGGGAGTGGGCATCGATGACGACTTCTTCGCCCTCGGCGGCAATTCGCTGCTCGCGACCCGTGCGGTCGCGAGGCTCAACGAGGCGCTGCGATCCCAGGTCACCGTGCGTGATCTGTTCGAGGCGCCCCGGGTCGCCGCACTCGCCGCGAGGGCGGTGTCCGACGGTACGGGCGCCGTCCGTCCGCCCTTGGTCCGGACGCGACGGACCGATCGCATCCCGCTCTCGCCGGCACAGCATCGGATGTGGTTGCTCAACCGCATCGAGCCGGACTCGCCCGCTTACAACATGCCCTTCGCCGTCCGGCTGACCGGCATCCTCGACGTGCCCGCGCTGCGCTACGCGGTCGCCGACGTGATCGAACGGCACGAGGTGCTGCGCACCCGCTACCCGGTCGACGCCGACGGGCAGCCGGGTCAGGAGATCTTGACGACCGCCGCGGTCCTCCCCGATGGTCTCGCCGTGGAGCACGACCTGACCGAGGTCGCGGACATGGTGAACGGGCTGATGTGCGCGGGCTTCGATGTGACCACGGCCGCGCCGGTACGGCTGCGACTGTTCACCTCGGGCCGCGATCATCTCCTCGTCATCGTGACGCACCACATTTCGGCGGATGGCGCGTCGCTCGCGCCGCTGGCCCGCGACCTGGCGACCGCCTACGTCTCCCGTTTGAACGGTTGTGCACCGGACTGGCCCCCGCTCCCGGTGCAGTATGCCGATTTCGCGATCTGGCAGCACGCTGTTCTCGGCCGCGACGACTGCGATCATTCCCTCGCCGCGCGGCAATTGTCGTACTGGCGCGATCAATTGGCCGGGCTGACCGCACCGCTGGAGCTGCCTGCCGATCGCCCTCGTCCGTCGAGGCCCGCCAACCGCGGCGCGTCGACCGGCTTCACCATCCCGGCGCCGGTACACCAACGACTGACCGCGATCGCGCGCGAGCACAACGCGACGTTGTTCATGGTGATCCACGCGGCGCTCGCCACGGTGATCGGACGCCTCTGCGGCACGACGGACGTCGTGATCGGCACCCCGGTCGCCGGACGCGGCGAACGCGCGCTGGACGATCTGATCGGCATGTTCGTCAACACGTTGGCTCTGCGGGTCGACGTCGATCCGGCCGCGACTTTCCACGACCTCGTGGATCGCTCCCGGGAAGCGGCTCTTTCGGCGTTCGCCAACGCCGACGTGCCTTTCGAGCGAGTGGTCGAGCAGGCCGCGCCCGCTCGCACCGGAACGCGGAACCCGCTGGTGCCGGTGATGCTGGCGTTCCAGAACATCGAGCAGCCCGCCCTGGAGCTGCCGGACCTGACGGTCACCGCTGTCGACAACGGCGCGATCACCGCGAAATTCGATCTCCAAGTCGTCGTCGAGCCACGACTAGGCGCCGACGGCCGGGCGGCGGGAATCGCCGTGACATTCACCTATGCCACCGAACTCTTCGACGAATCGACCGTCCGAGCCTTCGGGCGGCGATTCGAGCGCATCGTGGCGGCGGTGGCGCAAGAGCCCTCCGCGGCGGTATGGGACATCGGCATTCTCGACGAAAACGATGTCCTGCCCGCCGATGCGCGCGAGGCGTGTGCCGGGCCGTCCGATATCGCGGACGCGGCGGTGGCGACGCTGCCCGCGCTGGTCTGCGAGCAGGCGCAGCGCAGGCCGGACGCGTCGGCCGTCCGATTCGGCGCCGCCACGCTGAGCTTCGAGACGTTGTGCCGTCGCGCGAATCGAGTCGCCCGCGCGTTGATCGCGGCCGGCGCAGGTCCGGAATCCGTTGTGGCCGTCGCGGTCTCGCGGACGGAGGAACTGCCGGTCGCGCTGCTCGGGGTGCTTGCGGCCGGTGCGGCGTACCTGCCCGTCGATCTCGGCTACCCGGCGCAGCGGCTGGCCTTCGTGCTCGCCGACGCGGCGCCGGTCTGCGTGCTGACCACGGCTGCCGACCGCTCCGACATCCCGGACGCCGGACTACCCACCGTCCTGCTGGAACAGTCGGCGGAGTTCTGCGACGCTCCGATCACCGACGCCGACCGGCTGAGGCCGCTGCTTCCGGACAACCTGGCCTACGTCATCTACACCTCGGGCTCGACGGGCGTGCCGAAGGGCGTCGGCGTGACGCACCGCAACGTGGTGGAACTGTGCGCGAATGCGCGACCGCTGTTCGGATTCGGCGAGCGAGACGTCTGGACGGTGTTCCACTCCTTCGCATTCGACTTCTCGGTGTGGGAGCTGTGGTGCGGGCTCGTGACCGGCGGCACCGTCGTCGTGGTCGACTACGCGACATCGCGAACACCGGAACTGTTCCGGGAGTTGTTGATTCGTGAACAGGTGACGGTGCTGAACCAGACTCCGTCGGCGTTCTGTCAACTCGTCGAAGCCGACCGCGACGCCTGCGCCGCCTCCGGGGAATGCGCGCTGCGATACGTGATCTTCGGAGGCGAGGCGCTGGACCTGCGGCACCTGCGACGGTGGCGCGAGCGTCATCCGGGGGACGCGCCGCGATTGGTCAACATGTACGGCATCACCGAGACGACCGTGCACGTCTCCTTCCTGGAGATCGGCGCGCATCTGATGGACAGTCCGGAAAGCCTCGTCGGCCGAGCGCTGCCCGGTCTGGACACCCATGTCCTGGATCTCCGGCTGCGTCCGGCGCCGTTCGGTACACCCGGTGAGATCTACGTCGCGGGCAGCCAGCTGTCGCGCGGTTACTCGGGACGGCCCGGGCTCACCGCGACGCGGTTCGTCGCGAATCCGTTCGGGCCGCCGGGATCCCGGATGTACCGCTCGGGTGACCTGGCGCGCTGGACCCGGTTCGACTGCGACGCCGGGCTCGCCTATGCCGGTCGCGGCGACCAGCAAGTGCAATTACGCGGTTTCCGGATCGAGCTCGGGGAGATCGAAGCGGCGTTGCTGCGCTGTCCCGGCGTGAGCCAGGCCGTCGCGGTGGTCCGGGCCGATCCGGCACTCGGCGATCAGCTCGTCGGCTACGTGCTGCCCGAGCCGGATGCGCGGCTGGACCCGGCCGGACTGCGCACCCAGGTGGCCGAATACCTGACCGGATACATGGTGCCGGCCGCGATCGTGGTGATCGACGTCATTCCGTTGACCCCCAACAGCAAGCTCGACCGGCGTGCGCTACCCGCGCCCGAATTCCGCGGTCGTGAGTTCCGTGCGGCCGCCACGCCCGTCGAGTCCACCGTCGCCGCCGCCTTCGCCGAGGTGCTCGGCGCCGATCGCTTCGGCATGGACGACAACTTCTTCGAACACGGCGGAAACTCCCTGCTCGCCGCGAAGCTGACGCTTCGGCTGTCGTCCGCGCTCGGCACCCGGATTCCGGTGATGCGGGTGTTCACCGCGCCCACACCCGCGGAACTGGTCGCCGACCTGGCCAGCCGTGCGAGCGGAACGGTCGAGACCGAGGCGGCCTTCGACATGCTGCTACCGCTGCGCCCCCGCGGTTCGGCCGCGCCGCTGTTCTGCGTTCACCCGGTGTCGGGAATTTCCTGGTCGTACGCGGGTCTCGCCGCCTATCTCGACCCGGATCGACCCATCTACGGATTGCAGACGCCGGTGCTGGCGACCGAGGGGGCGATGCCGGGTTCGATCGAGGAATGGGCTGATCGCTACCTCGAGCTCATCCGCTCCGAGCAGCCGACAGGTCCGTACCACCTTCTCGGTTGGTCGTTCGGTGGCGTCATCGCACACGAGATCGCGGTGCAATTGCAGCGCGCGGGCGAGCGGGTCGCGCTGCTCGCGGTGATGGACAGTTATATGGCGGATCCGCCGGGCACCCCGCCCGGTGACGCGGGGCAAGTGCCGGTGGCCGAATTGATCGGCGGTCTGCTCGGTGAGCAAGCGGGCGACCTCGGCAATGTGGCGGATGTGGACTGGGCCGCGCTTCCGCAGAAGATGACCGAACTCCCCGAGCCGTTCGCGTCGTTCGGCGCCGACCGCGTCACCCGGATCCTCGACGCGGCAGTGCACTCGGTGGCGCTCCGCAGCGCCTACGACCCGCCCGTGTACCGGGGAGACGTCATCTATTTCACGGCCGCGCTCGATGATCCGACCGGCTGCGTCGGCGCGTCGATCTGGCAAGAGGTCGTCGACGGCCGAGTGCACAACTACACCGTACCCACCACGCATTGGCGGATGACCGTCGCGTCGGGGCTCGCCCGGATCGCCGAGGTGCTGACCCGGGCGTGGCGCGGGGACGAGCCGGGCTCGGAATGCCCGGTCAACCGGTAAACCAGCGGCGCAGCCGGGCCTCGGCCTCGGCGGTCTTCTCCCGGGCGAGTTCTACCGAAGGCGGTGTGAACGGGGCGACCGGCGCGGGACCGGACAGGAAATCGGCGTCGACCTTGCCGACCAGCCCGTCCCCGAACTCGATATGGCACGTGCCGCGGCCGCGGTACCGCTGCGACGGCGCCGCTGCGCGCAGCTCGGCTTCGATGCCCGCGGCGACGGTGCGGGCGGCGTCCTCGGCGAACACCCCCGCACGCGGGACCGGTGCGTCGGCGCAGTCGCCGAGGGCGAAGACGCCGGGGTACGGCGTTCGCAGTGTGCGCGGATCGACGGCGATCCAGCCGTCGGTCCCGCCCTCGGTCAACCCGGAGGCCTCGACGACCGCGGGCACCCGGTGCTTCGGGATTCCGATGAACAGGTCGTAGGGAAGCTCGCCGGTGCGGGTGACCGCCACGTGGCGGCTCGGATCGAGCGCGTGCACCACGCGCCCGGGTGAGTATTCGATTCCCCGGCGGGTCAGCGCTTCCACGATCGCGGCGGAGGTATCCGCGGACACCGGAATAGGGGAGTCCATCGGGGTCAGGAAGTGGATGCCGGTGCGCTCACGGACGCCACGCCGGGTCAGCTGCTCGTGCAGGAGCATGCCGCCTTCGTAGGGCGCGGGCGGGCACTTGAAGGGGACGCTCAGCACCGCGACGATCACGGTCCCGCCGTCGAAGTCGCCGAGGCGGTCGCGCAATCGCCGGGCGCCGTCCATCGAGTAGTACTCGTATCCGTCTTCGGCGAAGCCCGGGGTCGCGCCCGGGTCGTAGTCGGCGCCGAGCGCGACGACGAGGATGTCCGGTTCGTACTCCGAGCGGTCGGTGCGGACGCGCCGGGCCCGTGGGTCGATTTCGAGGACTTCCTCCTGCCGGAATTCGACGCGCGGATGGTCGAAGCGGGCGTAGGGCACGCGCACGGCCTCCGGCGGTACGTCTCGGAACAGGATGTCCAGTTTGGCGAAGCCGAAGGTGAAGGAGTCGTTGCGGTCGACGATGACGATGCGGAGCTCGTCGGCCGGCGAGCCCGACAGACGGGTGGCCAGCTCCAGTCCTCCGAACCCCGCACCGAGAATGAGTACGGTAGTCATAGCCTGATTCTTCTCCCGGTCACGCCGCCGGTCGAGCGGCTCCCTACCGGGGGAGGAGGCCGGCCGGAGGCGCGAGCGCCTTTCCCGCGACGAACCGGCGGGCAGCTTTCCCGGTCGGAGCCCACACCGCCGTGGCCGGAGTGCCCTGCATTCGGTGACCTTCGGCCATCATCTCCGCCGCCGGATCGCGCGATGCTGAAAGCGAACCGAGTAGATCGCGCAGTGATGGCACCCGCCATCGACCACCCGTAATGAGCATGCCCCATGACAGAACTACGGCCCCTCGATTCGGGCTTCATGGAACTAGAGGACGCCGACCGGCACATCAGTCTCGGAATCGGCGCGGTGGCGATCATTTCCGGTGCTCCGCCGAGCCGGGAGGAGTTCACCGGCCTACTCGCCAGGGGGGTGGGGCAGAACGCGCGCCTGCGCCAGAAGGTGCGGCGGGTGCCACTCGACCTCTCCGCGCCGGTCTGGGAGGACGACCCGAATTTCGATCTCGCACACCATATCCGGTGGACCGCGTTGCCCACGCCGGGCGACGAGCCCGTGCTGTGCGAACTGGTGGCGGCGGAACTGGAGGAGCGGCTCGATCGCGACCACCCGCTGTGGCAGTGCGTTGTCGTCGAGCATCTCTCCGGTGACCGCTGGGCCCTGGTCGTCAAAGCGCATCACAGCCTGGTGGACGGAGTGTCCGGCATCTCGGTGTTCCGGAACCTCTGCGATGCGGTATCGGCGGAACCGCAGGACGCCGCGACCGAGCCGCGGGCTCGTACCGAGGTGCGGTGGCTGGACGTGGTTCGCGACGTGGCACGGCTGCCCGTCGTCGCGCCCCGGACTGTGCTCGGCATGGTGCGCGGTCTTGCTCCGCTCGCCTCCGCCGTCGTGTCACCGGCCGCCGGAGGCTCGCTCAACGGCCCCATCGGACGGCAGCGCCGGTACGTCGTGGCGCGCGCCGCCCTGTCGGATGTCCATCACATCGGTGACGCGTTCGGCGTCACCGTCAACGACGTCGTACTGGCCTCGGTCGCCGCCGCATACCGCGACCTGCTGATCGGCCGGAACGAGCGACCCGCGCCGGACACACTGCGCATCCTCGTTCCGGTGTCGATGCGGTCCGAGAAGGCGAGACACGCGCTGGACAACCGGGTTTCGGCGATGCTGCCGTTCCTGCCGATCGATGTCGCCGACCCGGTCGAGCGGCTGGAGGCGCTTCGGGAGCGGATGGCCGAACACAAGGCGAGCGGCGAAGCACGAGCGGAGAGCTCGGTGCTGGAGCTGGCCGACCGGCTGCCGTTCGCGCCCATCGCGTGGAGCCTCCGTCTGCTGACGCGAGTTCCGCAGCGAACCGTGGGCGCGCTGGTGACGAACGTGCCCGGGCCGCGCGACCAGTTGACCGTGGGCGGGCGCGAGGTCGTGGAACTGCTGCCCGCCACACCGATCGCGATGCGTGTACGTACCGCGATCGCGGTACTGAGCTATGCGGGCCACCTGACCTTCGGCATTACCGGAGACTACGACACCGCACCCGATATCGCGGTGCTCGCCGAGGGTGTCGAGCGCGAGATCCGGCGGCTGCGTGAGCGCGCCGGGATTCGGCGGCTGCCGCGGCCGGAGGTGAGCGGACCGTGACAGGCACCCGGACGGCGGCGGGTCGCCGGCCACACGGCTTCGGCCGCCGGAAGATGACGGATCGGGGACTTTTTGCCCTGTCCGACAGCGCGACCCGGTGGTGGTATGGGAGGCCGCGGTGACGAGTGAAGACCGGAAAGCGAGGTCGTTGCCAGGTGGATTCGCGCGCAACGTGCCCCGGCACGAGATCATGATCGCGTCGAACGGGCGTATCGCCGACAGCGGCGTCACGAGTCGCGCGATGGTCGAGATCGACCGCGAGGAGGCGTTGCGGCTGCTGGCGAGTGTGGCCTACGGGCGCGTGGTGTTCACCCGCGACGCGCTGCCCGCGATCCGGCCGGTCAACCATTTCGTCGACGACGGCGTGGTCGTTGTGCGTACGCGGGTCACGTCACGGCTCACGGACACGATTCGTGCCGATCCCTGTGTCGTGGTGGCCTACGAGGCCGATGACATAGACCCGGTGACCCATGTCGGCTGGTCGGTTGTCGTGACCGGTCTCGCCCGTACGGTCACCGACCCGGAACGGGTCGTCCGCTACACCCGCCTGCTCCGGCCGTGGGCCGAGGGGGGCATGGATACGGTCGTCGCCATCGAACCAACGATCGTCACCGGCTTCCGGCTCGTCGAGGAACAGCGATAGGTGTAGCGCGCGGCGACGGACGAGACTTTCGGGTACGGAAAGCGACTGGATTGTCCTCACATCACGGGGGCGAGTGATTGTCCCGGGCAGCACGCTGTCGCGTGCGAACCACCTCGCCGAATATGCCGAACCATCGTCCCGAAAATCAGCGCGTACATATCCGGTGGGACCGGTGCTCGGGTTCGGCGGACGGCCGAGTTCCGCTGCGGATTACCACACTCCGTGGTGGGCGGCACGCACTCGGAACGCCGGTGGTGCAGTTCGTTCCCGCCGCGGCGCCGGTCTTCCGCATGCTGTCGTCGGACCGCTCGACGGGGCGGATTCGCGGCCTGACCGGGCCGATACCCACTCGCCTCCGGCGCCGACAGCCACTCGACGTCGTTTCGCCCATCGAACCGAGCTGATCCCTGGCGCGGGAATGCCGATGGCTCGGCGACATGGTTTCGGTAATTGAAGCGATACCTTATATTGCGCTGAAAGAAGATCTCGTAATGAAGTGGGAAATGATTCCAGCCGGAATTGAGTGCAAGAAGGAACATCTTTATGGATGTATGTATTGCGATATGATCGCTACGAGAAGGGTGAATAAAACTAAATTCTCAGCGATCTCTGGCAGATATCCGCTTGGGCGCAGAAATGAATAGTTGCCCATATATTGCTGCGAGCAGTTAAAATGCACTTATTTTCGCTGTGGCCGCACAAGGATGGGCTGTGGGTTCCGCTGTCCTTCTCTTCGGTGGCGGTGACTGTCCCGACTTGATCGCGGTCCCCATCCGGCATGTACCATGCCCGATCGCGGGTGTTCATCATCGGATGCACCCCCGGGTATCAGGTGCTTCGCAGTTGATGCGTGCGCGTGGTGATCGCATCGCGGCGAGGCGTGCCGCGGCCACATCGCTCGAAACGAGATTGGAAACGCCCGGCTTCCGTGCGGAGTCGAGAGCTTTGATGCCACTAGACTGACCCGGACTGCTGTCAGATAGCTTGTTCCGCCTGAGTGTCGATGCTTCACCCCAGATTCAAAAGTTCTGTTTTCAGATTCTGAACTACTGGAAATGCCGACAAACGGGAGGTGTGGAAGGCGTCGTTGATGTCACGCACGGATCCGATTCGGATACCTGGCGCTGACGGAACCAGCTACATGCGGTACCTGACCGGCGCGGCGAAGAGCAGGGGCAGCGCCGCCTCGGAGTAGACGAAGTGCATATAAAAGCCAGATTTCGGATGCGGTGGGCCGACGCCCTTCCGCCGTGCTGCGACGCGTCCGGGTATGAATGAGGGGTCATGCGATGAATCTGAAGTCAGACGGAACCGCCGACGGCGATCTGGGGCTGATTCCGCTCTCGAGTGCGCAGTACGGCATGTGGCTCGCGGACCACATGCCCGGCGGACCGGCTGTCAACATCGCACAGTACGTCGAGATCGAGGGCCCGGTGGACCTCGACGTGTTCAACCGGGCCGTGAACGCCGCCGGGCACGAAACCGAGTCCCTTCTCGTGCGCGTGGTCGAATCCGACGGCCGCCCGTACCAGTACGTCGACCGCGGCATCATCCACGACGAGCCGCTGCTGGATTTCAGCGATGCGGAGGATCCGGTCGCGGCGGCGATGGAATGGATGCGTCGCGACTACAACACCAAGGTGGTCGACCTCAGCCGCGACCGGCTCACCGCGACCAGGCTGATCCGGGTCGGCGAAAACCACTACTTCTGGTACGGCCGCGCACACCATCTGGTGATCGATGGGTACGGCGCCTTCAACATGCTGACCCGGATGGCCGAGCATTACAACGCCCTGCTGGAGGGCAGGCCGCCGACGCGACTGGACGCGGCTAGCCTGCGCGAGATCGTCGAAGCGGAGCAGGCCTATCGTGCCAGCAGGCGGTACGAGACGGACAAGGCCTACTGGCTGAACAAGGTTTCCGATCTTCCGACGCCGGTGAGCCTGTCCGGCCGCACTGCCCGGGCAGGCAAATTGGACCGCGTGGCCGGGCTGCAGCTGCCCGCGCACCTGTCCGACCGGCTCGATCGCTTCGCCGAGGAGGTGAACGCGTCCGCCGCGCAGGTGGTGATCGCCGCGTTCGCCGCGTTCCTCGCCCGGATGACCGGCACCGACGACGTCGCTCTGTCGATGCCGGTGACGGCGCGAGTGACCAAGCGCCTGCGCAACGCCGCCGCGATGCTGGCGAACATGGTGCCGATTCGCTTCGCCGTGCGGCACTCGACCACCGTGGAGGAGCTGGTACGCGCCTCGGTGTCCGAGCTCGTCTCGGCGATGCGTCACCAGTTGTACCGGTTCGAGGATCTGCGCCGCGACTCCGCCGCGCTCGACGCGTCGGCGAACTCCTTCGGACCGATCGTGAACATCCTGTTCTTCGACTCGGAGATCCGCCTCGGCTCGGCCGCGGGCCGCTACCGCGCGCTGACCTCCGGCGCGCTGGACGATCTGCAGTTGAACCTGTACCGCTCGGGGGCGGACGCGCCGCTGCTCATCGAGTTGCACGGTAACGCCAACCTCTACCGGCAGGGCGAACTCGAATCGCACGCGGATCGGTTCGTCGATTTCCTGCACCGGATGATGGAGTCGCCCCTGGACACCCGCATCGGCGACATCCAGCTCGTCGGGCCCGCCGAGGAACTGCGCATCGTGGAGGAGCTCGCGGGCCACGACGGCCGATCCCCCTCCGCGACACTGGTGGATCTGCTGGCCCGGCAGGCTGCGGCTACCCCGTCCGCGCCGGCCGTCACCTCGGACGACACCACCCTCACCTACCGCGAACTCGACGAACGTTCCAACCGGTTCGCCCGCAGGCTCATCGCGCTCGGCGCGGGACCGGAATCACTGGTGGCCATCGCGATGCCACGCGACGCCGATCTGATCGTCGCCGCGCTCGGCGTGCTGAAATCGGGCGCCGGGTACCTTCCGCTGGACACCGCCCACCCGGCCGAGCGGCTGGAATACGTGCTGGGCGACGCGAACCCGATCGCCGTGGTGACGAAGCCGGGCATGCGCGAGCAGGTGCCGGGTGACCCCGGCCGCGTCGTGCTGTACGATGACGTTCTCGCCGCGGAGCGGGCCACGGACCCGATCACCGATGCCGAACGGACCGGTCCGCTGCGTCCCGACCACCTCGCCTACGTCATCTACACCTCCGGATCGACCGGCCGGCCCAAGGGCGTCACGATCACCCACCGGGCCGTGTCCACCTACCTGGTGAACTCGTGCGCCGAGATCGGTATCCGGGCCGACGACGTCTGGACGTTGTTCCATTCCTTCGCCTTCGACTACTCGGTGTGGGAGATCTTCGGGCCCCTGGTCACCGGAGGCCGGGTCGTCGTCGTGGACAGCCTCACCTCTCGCTCGCCCGATGACGTCGTGCGTCTCGCGGCGCGGGAGAAGGTCACGGTCTTCAGCCAGACGCCCTCGGCGTTCTACCAGTTCGCGGCCGCGCGTCAGCGGTACGCGCACGCCGGGGAGCCCGAAGGCGAGTTGTCGCTGCGGTTGGTCATCCTTTCGGGCGAAGCTCTCGATCCGGCCGCCCTGGCCGACTGGTACGAACACAATCCGAATCTGCCTGTGCTGGCCAACAGTTACGGGATCACCGAGACCACCGTCTTCGTCACCTACACCGGCCTCACCCCGGACATCGCCGTTCCGGGCGCACCGAGCACCGTGGGTCCGGCCCTGCCGGGCTTGCGCACGTATGTCCTCGACGAGCGGTTGCGTCCGTGCCCGCTCGGCGCCTGGGGCGAGATCTACGTAGCGGGCACGCAACTCGCGCGCGGCTATCTCGACCGACCGGCGCTGAGCGCGGGACGTTTCGTCGCGAATCCGTTCGGGCAGCCCGGCGAGCGCCTGTACCGGAGTGGCGACGTCGCGCGCTGGAATCACGAAGACGAACTGGAATACCGCGGCCGTGCCGATCAGCAGGTGCAGTTGCGCGGATTCCGAATCGAGCTGGACGAGATCCGCAACGCCCTGCTCGGCCACAGCAGCGTCGCCGCGGCGGTCGTGGTCGTGCATCTGCCCGGCACGGAGGCGGCCCGGCTCGTCGGCTATGTCGTACCCGCCGTGGGCGCCGCCTGCGAGGCGGACGACCTGCGCACGCACGTCGGTGGGCTGCTGCCGGAATACATGGTGCCGTCGAGCATCGTCGTGATCGACGCGGTGCCGTTGACGGTGAACGGCAAGGTCGACTACCGGGCACTGCCCGAGCCGGTGTTCGATTCGGCCGCCGCGTACGTCGCGCCACGCACCGTCGTCGAGGAATCGATCGCGGACGTCTTCGCGGAGGTCCTCGGCACGGACCGGGTGGGCGTGCTGGACAGCTTCTTCGAACTCGGCGGCAACTCGATCACCGCGACCAGCGCGGCGGTGCGCATCGCGGAAGTGACTCGTTGCGACGTGTCGGTCCGTGACCTGTTCGTCAAACAGACCGTCGCCGAACTCGCCGCTCATCTCGAGGACGCTCGCCGCTCCGCCAGGCCCGTGCTGCGGGCGGCGGCCAGACCGGAGCCCATCCCGCTGGCACCCGCGCAGAATCGGATGTGGCTGGTCAACCAGACCGACCCGACGTCCGCGGCCTACAACATCCCGCTGATCGTGCAGCTGACCGGGCGGCTCAACGCCGCGGCGCTGCGTGCCGCGCTGACCGACGTGATCGACCGGCACGAATCGCTGCGCACCGTCTACCCCGCCGTCGACGGGGAAGGAACACAAGTCGTCCTGTCGGCCGACGAGGTCGTCGCCGGTCTCGACCTGACCCCGCAGCCGACCGATCCGGACGACATCGACCATCGGATTCGCGAGCTGGCATCGGTCGGGACGGATCTTCGCGAACGCGCGCCGATCCGGGTGGCGCTGCTCGCGACGGCCGACCGCAGGCGGCATGTCCTCGTCGTCGTCCTGCACCACATCTGCTGCGACGGCTCCTCCCTCCGGCCGCTCGCGGCCGACGTCGCCGTCGCCTACGAGGCACGGGCGGAGGGCAAGATCCCGGACTGGGAGCCTTTGATCGTCCAGTACGCCGACTACAGCATCTGGCATCGCAGCCTGCTCGGCGACCCGGACGATCCGGATTCTCGGTCCGCCCATCAATTGCGGTATTGGTCGCGGCAATTGGCGGGGATGCCGCCGGTGCTGGAACTGCCCGCGGACCGACCGCGTCCAGCCCGCCGATCCATGCTCGGCGACGTCGCCGACACCGTGATCCCGGCCGAGACCTTCGCCGGGATCGAACGTCTGGCGCGCGCGGCCAACGTCACCACGTTCATGGTCGTCCACGCCGCGCTGGCCGTGCTGCTGGCCCGGTTGTCGGGTTCGGCGGACATCACCATCGGCACGCCGGTCGCCGGACGCGGCGAACGCGCGCTCGAGCCACTCATCGGCATGTTCGTCAACACCGTGCCGCTGCGCACCGAGGTGTCCTCCGAGGAGTCGTTCACCGAGTTCCTGGCCCGTGTCAAGGACATCGATGTCGATGCCTTCGCCAACAGCGACGTGCCCTACGAGCGCGTCGTGGACGAACTGCATCCGAAACGGTCCATGGCGTACGCGCCGCTGTGCCAGGTGTATCTCGCTTTCGAGAACATGGACCGGGCGAGCTTGGAGTTGTCCGAGCTCACCGTCGAACTCCTGGATCCGGGGCCCGAACCGGCGAAGGTGGACATCATCGTCACCGTCGCCGAGAACACCGCAGCGGGTGGGGATGTCGCAATGCGGATCAACTACGCGACCGACCTGTTCGACCGGGAGACCGTCGACGAGCTCGCCGAGCGGCTGAACCGGGTTCTCGACGCGTTCGTGTCGAATCCGCGGGCGCGGGTCGGTGACGTGGATCTGTTGTCCGGCGTCGAGCGACTGGGTTTGGTCCCGGCCTCCGGCGGTCGTGCCGAGACGCCCCGGGTTCTGGCCGACGTCCTGCTGGTCGGCGATCGCGGCACGCCCGCCGTGGTGTCGGGGGATCGGGTGCTCTCGTACGGGGAGTTGGACGAGTGGTCCAACCGCGTCGCGCGGGTGCTGATCGAATGGGGTGTGGGGCCGGGGGATCAGGTCGCACTGGCTATGGGGCGGTCGGTGGAGTTCGTCGTCGGTGTGTGGGCGGTGGCGCGGGCGGGCGCCGCGTTCGTGCCGATCGACCCGCGCTATCCCAGCGAGCGGGTCGCGCACATGGTCGCGGACGCGGAGGTGGAGGTCGCGCTCACGGTCGAGACTTCGTGCGCTCTGCTTCCCGGGCACGTGCGGCAGCTGGTGCTCGACCATCCGGGCACCGAAGCGTTCATCGCGGCACAGTCACCGGCCGCGGTGACCGACGCGGACCGCGTGCGCGCTTGCCGCGTGGCCGACGCGGCCTACGTGCTCTACACGTCGGGCTCCACCGGCAAGCCGAAGGGCGTGGCGGTCACCCACGAGGGCCTGGCGAATTTCGCGATCGAACAGCGCGAACGGTATCGCGTCGACCGCAGGTCACGGGTGTTGCAGGTGGCGGCCCCGGGTTTCGACGCGGTCATGCTGGAACTGCTGATGGCCCACGCGAACGGTGCGGTGCTGGTCGTGTCACCGCCGGAGGTGTTCGCCGGCGCGCAGCTGGCGGAGTTGATTCGCGCGCACGAGGTGTCGCACGCGTTCGTGACCCCGAGCGTGCTGGCGACGATGTCGCCCGCCGGGCTCGATTCGCTGGAGGTGCTGGTGGCCGGCGGCGAAGCGGTGCCGGCCGAGACGGTCGCGGTGTGGGCGCCGGGACGGCGCCTGCACAACGGATACGGACCGACCGAGACCACGATCATGGTCGCGATCAGCGATCCGTTGTGCGTCGGCGACCCGGTCACCATCGGCGGCCCGATCCGCGGCATCGACGCGGTGGTATTGGACGACCGGTTGCGGCCCGTCCCCGTCGGGGTGACCGGACAGCTGTACGTCTCAGGTGTGCAGCTCTCGCGCGGATACCTCAATCGGCCCGCGTCCACGGCCGCCACTTTCGTCGCCAACCCGTACGGCCCCGCGGGTACCCGGATGTACGGCACCGGTGACCTCGCGCGCTGGACCACCGAGCACACTTTGGAATATCTGGGGCGCACCGACTTCCAGGTCAAGATTCGTGGCCAGCGCATCGAACTCGGCGAAATCGAAGCCGTTCTCGCCGGACACCCGGCGGTCGCGGCCGCGGTCGTGGTAGGCGTGCCCACCGACGGCGGAACACGACTGGCGGCGTACGTGGTGCCCGCCGACGGCGCCGTCGATACCGCGGAGCTGACGAAGTACGCGGCCCAACGCCTGCCCTCGCACATGGTGCCGGACACGACCATGGTGCTCGACACCCTCCCGCTGTCGTCGGTGGGCAAGGTCGACCGCGCCGCGCTGCCGGAACCCGAGTTCGCCCCCGCCGTGGAATTCGTCGCACCGCGCAACGCGACCGAGCAGATCGTCGCCGACATCTGCGCGGGCGTGCTGGGCATCGAACGCGTCGGCGTGCTGGACAGCTTCTTCGATCTCGGCGGCAACTCGCTGTCGGCCACCCGCGCGGCAGCGCAGCTCAGCGGCGCGTTCGGCGTCGAGGTTCCCTTGCGCGCGATCTTCGAGACGCCGACCATCGGCGCGCTGGCGGAGCGCCTGCGCAGCGCGGACGCGGCGACGCGGGAGTCCCTGGTACCGCAGGAGCGTCCGGACCGGATCCCGTTGTCACCCGCCCAGGCCCGCATGTGGTTCCTCAATCAATTCGACACGAGCTCGCCGGTGTACAACATCCCGCTGGTCGTGCGGATGTCGGGCGACCTCGACGTGGCGGCGATGCACGCGGCGATCGCGGATGTGCTCGCGCGGCACGAGGCGCTGCGGACCGTCTATCCGGACAGTGACAGCGGACCGCATCAGGTGATCGTCCCCGTCGAGGCGGCGCTGCCGCCGCTGGCACCGGTGACGGTCGCGGCAGGCGAGGTCGAGGCGCGTGTCGTCGCGGAGGTGACGGTGGGCTTCGACGTCACCACCGAGGTTCCGTTCCGGGTGGCGCTGTTGCGCAGCGCGCCCGACGAGCACTCCCTGGTGCTCGTCGTCCACCACATCAGCTTCGACGGGTCCTCGCTCGCGCCGCTGGCAGCGGACCTGATGACCGCGTACAAAGCCCGTGTCCGGCGCCAGCCGCCGCAGTGGGCGCCGTTGCCCGTGCAGTATGCGGATTACGCGCTGTGGCAACGAAAACTGCTCGGCACGGAGGACGACCCGCACAGCCCGACCGTCGCCCAGACCCGATACTGGCTCGCGGCTCTCGCCGATCTGCCGGAAGTTCTCGATCTGCCCACCGACCGTGCGCGGCCTGCCAAGCAGTCCTTCCACGGGGGGACGGTCTCGGCGACGCTGCCCGCGGATCTCCACCGTGAGGTGGTCTCGCTGGCCCGCCGCCACGACGCGACGGTCTTCATGGTGATGCACGCGGCATACGCGGCGCTGCTGGCACGGCTGTCCGGTACCGGGGACATCGCGGTGGGCACACCGATCGCCGGTCGTGGCGAGCCGGGACTCGACGGCCTGGTCGGCATGTTCGTCAACACGCTGGTGTTGCGGACGTACATCGAGCCCGGCGCGTCCTTCGTCCGGATCCTGGATCAGGTCCGGGCCACCGACCTGGCCGCCTTCGAGAACGCCGACATCCCGTTCGAGCGTCTCGTCGAGGTGCTGAATCCGCCCCGCTCGACGGCGCACGCGCCGCTGACGCAGGTGGGTTTCTCGTTCCAGAACATCGAGATCCCCACGGTGGAATTCGAGGGCCTGACGGTGTCGGCCCAGATGGCCGACCCGAGCGTGGCGAAGTACGACCTGCACCTGAATCTGGTCGACGCCTTGGAACCGGTCGGCGAACCGGGCGACATGGCAGTGGAATTCGGTTACGCCACGGATCTGTTCGACGAGGCGACGGTCACCGCGATGTTCGAGCGCTACCTGCTGTTGCTGCGCGCGATCGTCCTCGATCCCACCCGCCCCATCGGCGACATCGATCTGCTGACCGCGCAGGAGTCGAGCCGGCTCCGGATGCGGTCGGCCGGGGTGGCGACACCGCTGCCCGCGGTGACGATCGCGGATCTGTTCGCCGCGCAAGTGGCGGCCACGCCGGAGCATACGGCGGTGCTCGACGACGTGAGCGGCGCCCGTCTCGATTACCGGGACTTCGGCGCGCGGGTGAATTCGCTGGCCCGCGCGCTGATCCGCCGCGGCGTCGGCCCGGGGACCGTCGTGGCGGTGGCGATGCGGCGCTCGGTCGATCTGCTGGCCACGCTGTACGCCGTTCATGCCGCGGGCGCGGCCTACCTGCCGCTGGATCCGGATCACCCGGTCGACCGCGTGCGCGCCGTCCTCTCCGCCGCACGTCCGGTTGCGGTCCTGACCCGGCCCGACGACCAGGCGAGCTTGCCCGGTGACGTGCCGGTGTGGGCGCACGCGGAGCTCGAAGCCGAGCACGAGGACTCCTCCGCGGTGACCGACGCGGACCGGACCCGGCCACTGCGCCCGGAGGATCTGGCCTATGTCATCTACACCTCCGGCTCGACGGGTGTGCCCAAGGGCGTGGCGGTCCCGCACGCCGCGGTGGTGAACCAGCTGCGCTGGATGCACGATCACTACCGGCTCGACGGCGACGACGTCATGCTGTTGCGGACGCCGGTGACATTCGACCTGTCGGTCTGGGAGCTGTTCTCGGCGCTGACCTGTGGCGCGGCAGTGGTCGTCGCAGGCCCTGATGCCCACGGCGACCCGCACGAAGTCGCTCGGCTGATGGCCGAACATCGGGTGACGACGGTGGATTTCGTGCCGTCACTGCTGTCGGCGTTCCTCGAGGTCGCTACTTCGCGTCGTTTCCCGGCGCTGCGCCGTGTGCTGTGCATCGGCGAGGCGCTTCCGACCGAAACCGTTCGGCGTTTCCGGGATTTCAGCGATGCGCGCATCGACAACCTGTACGGCCCGACGGAGGCCGCGGTCAGTGTCACGGCCCATCGGATCGACACTGTCGAGGGCGTGGCCGTGCCGATCGGCGTTCCGGAAGCGAACGTCACCGTTCATGTGCTGGACTCCCGGCTGCATCCCGTTCCGGTCGGCGTGACCGGTGAGTTGTACCTGGGTGGCGTACAGCTGGCTCGCGGATATCACGAACGACCCGGCCTGACCGCGGCGACGTTCGTCGCGGATCCCTTCGGCGCCGGGGGCGGGGCTCGGCTCTACCGCACCGGCGACCTCGTTCGCTGGGACGAAGCCGGCGAGCTGCGCTATGTCGGCCGCGCCGACACCCAGGTGAAAGTGCGCGGCCTGCGCATCGAGCTCGGCGACATCGAAGCCGCGCTGATCGCGCACGAGCAGGTGCACGCGGCCGTCGCGCAGGTACGCGCCGACGGGGGCGAGCAGCGGTTGGTCGCGTATGTCGTCGCGGACGCGACGCTCGACGTCAGGCAGGTGCGGAGCTTCCTGTCGGACCGGCTGCCCGCCTACATGGTGCCCTCGTCGGTGACCCGGATCGACTCCGTGCCGCTCAATGCGAACGGCAAGGTGGACTACCGGGCGTTGCCCGAGCCGGACCCGAGTGCCCAGGTGGCCGAGTTCCGTTCGCCGCAGGGCCTGGTCGAACAGGCGATCGCCACGGTCTTCGCCGAACTCTTCGACCGGCCCGAGATCGGCGCGGACGACAATTTCTTCGAGCTGGGCGGCAACTCCCTCGTCGCGACTCGCGCGCTGAGCCGCATCGGTGACGTCGTCGACGTGACGATCCCGGTCCGAGCGATCTTCGAGGCCCCGACCGTGGCCGGCTTGGCCGAGCGTGTCGCCCGGTTGCGCGCGGTTCCGAGCCTTCCCGCGCCCACCCGGGTCCCGCGGCCGGACCGGATCCCGCTGTCGCACGCGCAGACACGGATGTGGTTCCTCAACCAGTTCGATCCCGCCGCACCCGGATATGTCGTGCCGCTGGCGATCCGGCTGGACGGCGCGCTCGATCCGGCCGCCTTGGCGGCCGCTGTCGGCGATGTCGTGGAGCGGCACGAGAGTTTGCGCACCATGTATCCGGCCGTCGACGGCACACCCACCCAGGTCGTGCTCGACACCGAGGACGTCTTGGCCACCTGCGATCTCACCCCGCAGGCGGTCGGCGAGCGGGAACTGCCGCACCGGCTGGCCGAATTCTGCGGTATCGGATTCGACGTGGCGAAGGCCGTGCCGCTGCGCGTCGCGCTGTACCAGTTGTCGGACGCGGCGTGGACGATCGCGCTGGCTGCCCACCACATCAGTTGTGACGGCTTCTCGGTGGCTCCGCTCGCCGCCGACCTGGTGGTGGCGTATCGGGCCCGTTCGGGCGGTGCCGCACCGGCCTGGGCGCCGCTGCCGGTGCAATTCGCCGACTACGCCCTGTGGCAGCGCGCGGTGCTCGGTTCGGCGGATGACCCGGACTCCTATGTGGCCCGCGACATCGCCTACTGGCGACAGCAGCTCGCGGGGGTGCCGGATCTGCTGGAATTGCCGACCGACCGGCCCAGGCCGCTCGAACAGTCCCAGCGCGGCGCGGTGCTGCACGTCGCCATCCCCGGCGAACTGCAGGGGCGGGTGGAGTCGCTGGCGCGGCGAGCCGGAGCCACCACGTTCATGGTGGTGCACACGGCGCTGGCGGTGCTGCTGTCCAGGCTCTCCGGCAGTGCCGATGTCACCGTCGGGGTGCCGCACGCGGGCCGTGGCGACCGGTCGCTGGACAACCTCGTCGGCATGTTCGTCAACACCTTGGTGATGCGCACCCGGATCACGCTCGATCAGACCTTCGCCGGCCTGCTGGAGGAGGTGCGGCGCACCGATATCGAGGCCTTCGACCATGCCACCGTGCCGTTCGAACAACTGGTGGACGCGCTCAACCCGGTGCGATCCACCGCCCACACACCGTTGTTCCAGGTGCTGCTGGCCTACCAGAACATGACTCGAGCTCGCGTCGAGCTTCCGGGGCTCACCGTGGAGAACGTGGACCCGGGCGACAGCGCGGCGATCTACGACCTGTTGCTCATGATGAGCGAAGGCCACGGCACGCACAACGAGCCGACCGGCATGACCCTGCGCCTGACCTACGCCACGGACCTCTTCGACGAGGACACGGCACGGTGCTTCGCCGACCGATTCGTCCGTGTCCTCGACGCCGCGGCCCGCGACGCCGAGTGCACCGTCGGCGAGATCGAGCTTTTCGGCGCGGCGGAGCGGTCCGAGGTGCTGGAACGGTGGAACGACACCGGTGGCTCCGCCGCACCGGGCCGGACGCTCGTCGACATGTTCGACGAACAGGTCGCGCGCACCCCGGACAGTACGGCGATTCGGCTCTCGGATGGCACCGCGTGGACTTACCGGGACTTCGACGCCCGTGTCAACCGCCTCGCCCGATGGCTCATCGCGCGCGGCGCCGGGCCGGAAACGATTGTGGCGGTGGCCGTCCGTCGGTCGGCCGAACTCGTCACCGCTGTCTACGCGGTGGTCAAGGCGGGCGCCGCGTTCCTGCCGATCGACCCCGACCATCCGAGCGCGCGTATCGCGCACGTGCTGGACGCGGCCCGTCCGCTGGTGGTGCTCACGACCGCGGCCGACAGCGCGGATCTGCCGAGCGGATTCGAGTGCGTGCCCCTCGACCGGCTGGACGTGACGAACCTGTCCGCGGCCCGGGTCACGGATGCCCAGCGGCGCATGCCGCTGCGGCCCAACCACCTCGCCT
Organism: Nocardia sp. CY15; assembly: GCF_009829295.1. NCBI lineage: Bacteria > Bacillati > Actinomycetota > Actinomycetes > Mycobacteriales > Nocardiaceae > Nocardia > Nocardia sp. CY15. Next base: position 49,158 of record NZ_VUOT01000014.1, on the reverse strand, counting down.
ACGTCCTGTTCACCTCCGGGTCCACCGGCGTTCCCAAGGGGGTGGCCCTGACCCATGCCGCCACCGTGAGCCAGTTGGCGTGGGCGCAGCGGCAGTGGCCGCACGACACCTCCGACGCGGTGCTCCACAAGACGCCGATCACGTTCGACATCGCCGTGTGGGAGTTGTTCTGGCCGTTGCAGACCGGTGCGCATATCGTCGTCGCCGAACCGGACGGACATCGCGACCCCGCTTACCTGGCAGACGTCATCGCCCGGCGCCGGATCACCACCGTGCACTTCGTCCCGTCGATGCTCGATGTCCTGCTCGAATCCGTGGGCGCGGCACGACTGCCTTCGATCCGGAGGGTCTTCGTCGCGGGTGAGGCGCTGGCGCAACGCACCGTCGACGACGCGGCGCAGGTCTTCGCGGGAGCCGAGCTGGTGAACTGGTACGGGCCCGCGGAGGCGGAGGTGGTCACGTCTGCGCGGTGCGCACCGCACGCGACGACCGCCACGACGGTGCCGATCGGAGCGCCCGCGGCAGGCATGAAGGTCTACGTGCTGGATTCGCGGCTGCGGCCGGTGCCGGTCGGGGTCGTCGGCGAACTGTACGTCTCCGGCATCCAATTGGCGCGCGGGTACCACGCGCGCGCCGACCTCACCTGCCGCGCCTTCGTCGCGAACCCGTTCGGTGTGGCGGGGGAGCGGCTGTATCGGACCGGTGACCTGGTCCGGTGGCGGAAGACGGGGGAGCTGGAGTACCTGGGCCGCAGCGACTTCCAGGTGAAGGTGCGCGGTCAGCGGGTGGAGCCCGGTGACATCGAAGCCGCGCTGCGTGCGGTGCCGCAGGTGGCGCGTGCGGTGGCCATCGTGACGACCGAGCGCATCGTCGGATACGTGACGCCGGTGCCGGGCGCGGTGCTCGACGGGCGCGCGATTCGCGAACAACTGACGCGCACCCTGCCCTCCTACCTGGTTCCGGACGGTGTGCAGGTGCTCGATGCGATGCCGCTCACCGCGAACGGCAAGCTCGACCGTTCGGCGCTGCCTCAACCGGTGTTCGACACCGGGGAAACCTTCGTATCGCCGCGCACCGAGGCCGAGGCCGTGCTGGCTCGCCTGGTCGCCGAACTCACCGGGGCCGACCGCGTGAGCGTGACGGCCAACGTCTTCGAAATCGGTGTGAACTCGCTGTCGGCTGCCCAGCTCGCGGCGCGTGCCCAGGCAGCCGTCGGTGTCGACGTCGGCATCAAGGACGTTTTCGACGCTCCGACGATCGCCGCACTCGCCCAACGTATTTCGACGCGCACCGGGTCCACCGTGGCGCCGCTGACGGCACGGCGACGCCACGGGGTCATCCCGTTGGCGGCGGCGCAACGGCGGATCTGGTTCCTCAACCAGATCGACACCGGCTCGGCGGCCTACAACATCTGCTTCGCGGCCTGCTTGACCGGCCCGCTGGACATCGATGCGCTGCGGGCCGCATTCCTCGACGTGGTGACCAGGCACGAGCCCTTGCGGACGGTGTTTCCGCTCATCGAGGGCGACCCCTGCCAGGTGGTGCGGGACGTCGCGTCCATCGCCGCCGATGTGACGTTCGAACCGGAGCCGGTCTCCGGAGAGACGGAACTGGGCGACCGGATCCGGGATGCCGTGGAGGCGGGCTTCGACATCGCCGACGCGGTGCCCGTGCGGGCGCGGCTGTATCGCACCGCCTCCGAGGAGCACGTCCTGGTGGTGGTGGTCCATCACATCGCGGCCGACGGCGCATCGATGGCTCCGCTCGCCCGCGACGTCTTCGCCGCGTACGGGGCGCGGGTGAGCGGCCATGCGCCGCAATGGCAGCCGTTGGAGATCCAGTACGCCGACTACGCGCTGTGGCAGCGGGAGATGCTCGGCTCCGAGGACGAACCGACGTCGCTGATCGCGCGTCAGATCGAGTACTGGACCGACGCGCTCGACGGCGCTCCGGAGCTGCTGGCCCTGCCGACCGACCGCCCGCGTCCCGCGACCGTTTCGATGGACGGCGGCAACATCCGGTTCGAGCTGCCCGCGCGGCTGCACGACGACATCGTGCGGCTGGCCCACCGCGAGGGCGTCACCGTGTTCGTCGTCCTGCACGCGGCCTTGGCGATCCTGCTGGCGCGCACCGCGCACAGCGACGACATCTCGGTCGGCACCCCCGTCGCCGGTCGCGGCAGGCCGGAACTGGACGATCTGGTCGGCATGTTCGTCAACACGGTGGTGCTGCGGACGCGCATCGAGGACGACCGGTCGTTCCGGGAACTGCTGGCCCACGTGCGCGATGTCGACCTGGAAGCGCTCGCCCACGCCGATCTGCCCTACGAGCGGCTGGTCGAGGTCATCGGCCGTCCGCGTTCCACGGCGTACTCGCCGCTGTTCCAGGTGATGTTCGGGTTGCAGAACACCCGGGCTGCCCGGTTCGAGCTGCCCGGCATCGGTGTCGAAGTCCTCGATCCCGGTATCGCGCAGGCCAAGGCCGACCTCACCGTGCTGGTGACCGAACGCCGCGACGGCGACCAAGCCGCCGGGATCGACGGCGAGATCATCTATGCCACCGATCTCTTCGTCGAGTCGACAGCGCGTTCACTCGCCGAGAGGTTCGTCCGCGTGCTGGAAGCGGTCACCTGTGATCCGGCCCGTCCGATCGGCCGCATCGGCCTGTTGAGCGCCGCCGACACCGAACGATTGGTGCCCGCGCGGGGCGGCGAGGCCGCACGGCCTTGCTTGCTTCCGGATGTGCTGGACGCGGCCGTGGCCACCGACCCGGCGGCGGTGGCCCTGATCGGGGACACCGGCACGCTCACCTACCGGGAGCTCGATCGCAGGGCCAACCAGCTCGCCCGCCGGCTGATCACACGAGGCGCGGGGCCGGGCGTGTTCATCGCGCTGGCCGTGCCACGGTCGGTCGACTATCACGTCGCCATGTGGGCCATCGCGAAGACCGGCGCCACATTCGTCCCGGTGGATCTGCGCTACCCGGTCGAGCGAATCGCGCACATGGTGCACGATTCCGGTGTCGAGATCGGGCTCACGCTCGCGTCGGCACGCACGTCCTTGCCGGACGTTGTGCGCTGGCTGTTGCTCGACGATCCCCACACAGCGAATGAGATCGCGGCACAGTCCGATCAGCCGGTGACGGATGCCGACCGCGGACGCGCACTGCGGCTCCAGGATGCCGCGTACCTGATCTACACGTCCGGGTCGACGGGCACCCCGAAGGGTGTCGTGGTCACCCATGCCGGGCTGGCGAGCTTCGCGGCCGAGCAGCGGGAACGCTACCGGGTCGACAGCACGTCCCGAGTGTTGCAAGTGGCGGCGCCCGCGTTCGACGCGGTGCTGCTCGAAGCGTTGATGGCACACGCGGCCGGTGCGTCGTTGGTCGTGTCACCGCCGGAGGTGTTCGGCGGACCCGATCTGGCGGAGCTGATCCGGACGCATCAGGTGTCGCATGCGTTCCTGACGCCGAGTGTGCTGGCGACCATGTCACCGGCCGGTCTGGAATCGCTGCGGATGCTCGCCGTAGGCGGTGAGATGGTGCCCGCGGAGTTGATCGCCACCTGGGCGCCCGGACGGCGACTGCACAACATCTACGGCCCGACCGAGACGACGATCGTGATCACGATGAGCGACCCGGTGCGGCCGGGCGATCCGATCGCGATCGGCGGCCCGATTCGTGGCGCGCAGGCGTTGGTGCTCGACGCGCGATTGCGTCCGGTGCCGGTGGGAGTGGCGGGGGAGCTGTACCTTTCGGGCGCACAACTGGCGCGCGGATACCTCAACCGGCGCACGGCCACGGCCGGTGCGTTCGTCGCCGATCCGCACGGTGAGCCGGGTGCACGGATGTACCGCACCGGTGACATCGTCCGGTGGACCGCGCAGCACACTCTGGAATACGTCGGCCGCAGCGACTTCCAGGTCAAGATTCGCGGTCAGCGCATCGAACTCGGTGAGATCGACGCCGCGCTGCTCACCCACCCGCGGGTGGCGGCCGCGGTCACCGTGAGCCGCACCGGCCCCGGCGGGCAGCCGCTGCTCGCCGCGTACATCGTCACCGAGACCGGAACGATCGTGGATCCGGCCACCGTGCTCGACCACGTCGCGTCGGTACTGCCCGCGCACATGGTGCCGTCGGCGCTGACCGTGCTCGACCGCATGCCGATCACCTCGACCGGCAAGGTGGATCGCAAAGCGCTGCCGGAACCATTCTTCCGAGCCGCCGGAGACGACGCGGTGGCGGCGTCGACCGATCTGGAGCGCACCATCGCGGTCGCCTTCGCCGACGTCCTCGGCATCGCGTCGGTCGGTGTCACCACGTCGTTCTTCGCTCTCGGCGGCGATTCCATCCTGTCCATCCAGTTGGCTTCCCGTTTGAAGTCGGCGGGCGTCATCGTGACGGCGCGCGACATCTTCGAGCACAAAACCGTCCGCGGCCTGGCTCGGGTCGCCGCGGCCGCCGAACGGGTCTCGCTTTCGGAGCTGCCGGGTGGCGGCGTGGGCGAGATCCCGTTCACGCCCGTCGTTTCCTGGTTCACCGAGCGCCTCGGCGCCGCCCCGCGGTTCGCGCAGTCGATGCTGGTGCGCTTGCCGCGTGACGCGCGAGTCGGCGACGTGACCGCGACGGTGCGGGCCGTGCTCGAACAGCACGACATGCTGCGCGCGAGGCTGTGCGACCAGCGGTTGGAGGTGCCACCGGCAAGCGCCGCCGACGCAGAAGGCTCGGTGCTTACTCACACCTTCGGTGCCGACCGGGTTCCGGGCAGCGAAGGTTTCACCGCGGTGGCCGAAGCGGCGCTCGCCGAGGCCTCCGACCGCCTCGACCCGGCTGCCGGCCGGATGGTGCAGGTCGTGTGCCTGCTGCCCGAGCCGGGCGTCGACGCCGAAGCGCGCGCCCTCGTCGTCATCCATCACCTGGCGGTCGACGGTGTGTCGTGGCGGATCCTCATCCCGGACTTCGCGACCGCCTGGCAGCAGGTCACGCAAGGACGAGCGGTGGAGTTGCCCGCGCAGGGCACCTCCATGCGACGCTGGGCGCACGCGGTCGCCGACGCCGCCGCGGGCCGCGCCGAGGAATTCGAGCTGTGGCACCGGATGGCCGCGGCCCCCGATCCGCTGCTGGGCAGTGCGGTGCTGGATCCCGCCCTCGACACGCACTCGACGGTCCGGCATCTGACGGTGACCCTCCCGGTGGAGACCACCTCGGCCTTGCTGGACGCGGTCCCGAGGGCCGTGCACGGCAACGTCGACGACGCGTTGCTGGCCGGCCTGGCCGTGGCGACGACACGCTGGCGCCACCGGCGTGGAGTCGCGCACGCGGGCTTGAAAGTACTGCTGGAGGGCCATGGACGCGCCGAGCAGATCGCCGAGGGCGCGGATGTCTCACGCACGGTGGGGTGGTTCACCAACACCTATCCGGTGGCGCTCGACCTGAGCGGGGTCGAAGCGCGGGATCCGCGTGCCGCGGTGAAATCCGTGAAAGATCAGCTGCGCCGCATTCCGGACAAGGGAATCGGCTACGGCCTGTTGCGCTACCTGCACACGGACACGTCCGCGCGGCTCGCGGCACTGCCGGAGCCGCAGATCGGTTTCAACAATCTCGGCCGGGTCGGCGTCGATCTCACGACGCTGTCGGATCTCGCGTGGATCCCGACCGACGAGACGTTCGACCGGCGGTCGGCGTTCGATCCGGACATGCCCGCGGCGGCGGCCGTCACGATCGATGTGAACATCGTGGACACCCCGGCCGGACCGCGTCTGACAGCACACGTCGGCTACGCCTCCAGGCTGCTCGAACACGACGACGTAGCCGAACTCGTCGACGAATGGGTCGACGCGCTCACCGAGATCACCGCGGCGGCCCGTGCGGAGGAGGATTGGGGCTTCTCCCCGGCCGACGTTCCGCTCGTCGAGGTCACCCAGACCGACCTGGACGCCTTCGCCGGCCGCTACGGATCCCTCGCCGATGTCTGGTCGTTGGCGCCGTTGCAAGCCGGGTTGCTGTTCCACGCCGAGCTCGCGGCGGGTGATCTCGACGTCTACACCGCGCAATCGACACTCACCCTCGCCGGCGTGATCGATGAGCATCGGCTCGAGCGTGCCGCGGCCGCCCTGCTCGAGCGTCATCCCAACCTGCGAGCGGCCTTCGTCCGGACGGCGGACGGCATTCCGGCGCAGGTGATCCCGGCCGCTTCGGTCGCGCGCTGGCGGCGGGTCGACCTGCGGGACGGCACGACGACACCGGAGGAACTGATCGCGGCCGAGCGGGCGGTACCGTTCGATCCCGCCGATCCGCCGCTGCTGCGGTTCCTGCTCATCGCCGTGGCGCCGCAGGAGTTCCGGCTGGTGCTGACGGCCCACCACCTGCTGCTGGACGGCTGGTCGTTGCCGTTGCTGTGGCGCGAGCTGATCGGCCTGTACGCCGTGGGCGCGCGCGCGGAGCTGTTGCCCGCGGTGGCGTCCTACCGCGGCTACTTGGAATGGCTGGATCGGCGCGAACCGTCCGCCGGAATCCAAGTGTGGCGGGAGGTCTTGGGCGATTTCACCGAACCCACGGTGGTCGCCGACGCGCGGACGCACACGACGGTCGGCATCCCGGTCGACTCGGCCGTCGTGCTCGATCGCGCAGTCACCGCCGAGCTGGTGGAGTATGCCCGCGCTCGAGCGGTGACCATGGCGACGATCGTGCAGTTCGCCTGGGGCGTGGTGCTGGGGAACCTGCTCGGCGTCGAGCGCGTGGTGTTCGGTGGCACGGTCTCGGGACGGCCAGCCGAACTGCCGGGCGTGGAGTCGATGATCGGCCTGTTCATCAACACGATTCCGGTCGCCGTGCACGTCCCGCGGGCATCAACCATCGAGGAGGCGCTGCAGCGGTTGCAGGCGGACAACACCCGTCTGCTCGATCACCACGACGTCGAGCTGTCCCGGATCCTGTCGGCCGTGGACGCTGCCCAGCTGTTCGACACGCTGGTCGTCTTCGAGTCCTACCCGGTCGACAGCAGCGGTCTGGGCGAGGCGGACATCGACGGCATGCGAGTGATCGCGGCGGACGGCAGCGACGCCGCGCACTACCCGATCACCGTTCAGGCCCACCAGGACGACCGGTTGCACGTCAGGATCCGCTACCAGCAGGCCCGTGTCGACGACCGGACGGCCGCCGCTCTCGCCGCCCGTCTGGAAACGGTGCTGCGCGCCATCCCGGCCGAACCGCGGGCGCTGTTGGGCGCGGTCGACCTGTTGTCCGCGGCAGAGCGCCGCGCCCTGGTGCCTGCCACGGGCGGGCAGGCGCGGTCGGCCTGTGTGCTGGCGGAGTTGTTGGCCGCCGGTGCGGCGACGAATCCCGATGCGGCAGCGGTCGTCTCGCGTGCGCGGACGATGTCGTACGCCGAGCTGGACGCCTGGTCGAATCGCGTCGCCCGCGCCCTGATCGACTGGGGCGTCGGCCCCGGCGATCAGGTGGCGTTGGCGATGGCGCGGTCGGTGGAATTCGTGGTCGGCATCTGGGCCGTGGCCAAGACGGGCGCCGCGTTCCTGCCCGTCGATCCGCGGAATCCGGCCGACCGCGTGGGAAACATGCTCGCCGATTCCCAGGTGCGGGTCGCGGTCACGGTCGCGGCGTCGCGGGAGCTGGTCCCGGATCCCGTCCGGCGGCTGGTGCTCGACGATCCGGCGACCCGCGAGGCGATCGCGGGCCGGTCGGCGGAGGCGGTGACGGACAGCGACCGGCTGCGGACGCCGGATGTTCGCGACGCGGCCTACGTCTTATACACCTCGGGCTCGACCGGGACGCCGAAGGGCGTTGCGGTCACCCACGAGGGCCTGGCGAATTTCGCGGCCGTGCAACGTGTCCGATTCGGCGCGGACAGCCGATCGCGCGTGCTGAACGCCTCCGCTCCGGGTTTCGACGTCGTGGTGCTCGAGATTCTGTTGGCCCACACCAACGGGGCGGTATTGCTGGTGCCGCCACCGGATGTGTTCGGTGGTCCCGAGCTGGCGGAATTCATTCGGGCACAGCGGGTATCGCACTCGTTCATGACCCCGAGCGTGCTGGCGACGATGTCGCCGGAGGGGTTGGATTCGCTGCGGGTGCTGGTGGCCGGTGGCGAGGCGGTGACACCGGAGATCGTCACAGTGTGGTCGCCGGGCCGTCGACTGCTGAACGGGTACGGCCCGACCGAGACGACGATTCTGGCCGGAATCAGTGCTCCGCTGAATCCGGGTGAAACCGTCACGATCGGTGGGCCGATCAGTGGCGTCGAGGCCGTAGTGCTGGACGCGTGGTTGCGGCCGGTGCCGGTCGGGGTGGCCGGTGAGTTGTATCTGGCGGGCGTGCAACTGGCCCGCGGATACGTGAACCGGCCGGTGGCGACATCGGGCGCATTCGTCGCGAATCCGTTCGGTGCGGCGGGGTCGCGTATGTACCGCACCGGCGACTTGGCCCGCTGGACACCGGAACACACCTTGGAATACCTCGGTCGCAGCGACTTCCAAGTCAAGATCCGCGGTCAGCGCATCGAACTCGGGGAGATCGAAGCCGTCCTGGCCGGACAACCCGGTGTGGAACACGCCGTTGTCGTGCTGCGGAAGGATGAGCGCGGTATCGGCCGGCTCGTGGGCTACCTCGTCGGTTCCGAGGACTTGGATCCGGAGGAGATCAGGGCCGCCGCGCGGCTGCGGTTGCCCGCGCACATGGTGCCCGACGCGTGCGTGGTGCTCGCGGAGTTCCCGCTCACCAGGACCGGGAAGCTGGACCGCATGGCGCTTCCCGCGCCGGAATTCTCGGCGGCGCGAGCCTGGGTCGCCCCGCGCACGGAAACCGAACGGCAGGTGGCGGAAGTGTTCGGCAACGTGCTGGACATCGACCGCGTCGGTGCCACCGACAGTTTCTTCGACCTCGGCGGCAATTCGCTGTCGGCGACGCGCGTGACCGCCCAGTTGGGCACGGCGCTCGGAGTCGGCCTCGGCGTCCGTGACCTGTTCGAAGCGCCGACCGTCGCGCAGCTCGCCGCCCGTGTGGCCACCTCCGAGCGGACCGACCGGCTGCCGCTGGTACCGCGCACCCGTCCCACACTGGTTCCGCTGTCGCTGGCACAGCAGCGGATGTGGTTCCTCAATCAGCTCGACACCTCCGTCGGTGCCTACAACATCCCGCTGGTGATCCGGCTGAAGGGCGAACTGGACATCTGTGCGTTGCGGCGCGCGTGCGAGCTGGTCATCGAGCGGCACGAATCACTGCGGACCAAGTTCCCGACCACCGACGGAACGCCTCATCAGGTCACCGTTCCCGCCGAGGCGGTCCCGGCGACGCTGACCGCGGTCACGGTCGAGGCGGAGCGGCTGATGGAGCGGGTGCTCGCCACGGTCTCGGCGAGCTTCGACGTGACACAGGCGCCCCCGCTGCGCATGGAGTTGTTCCGGCTCGACGAGCACGAGCACGTGCTGGTCATCGCCGTGCACCACATCTGCGCCGACGGACAGTCCATGCTGCCGCTCGCGCGGGACGTGGCGGTGGCCTACCAGGCGAGCAAGCACGGGACGCCACCGTTGTGGCCCGCTCTCGCGGTGCAGTACGCGGACTACACCCTGTGGCAACGGGACGTCCTCGGTGACGAGCGCGACCCCGGCTCGGTCATGGCACAGCAGTTGCGGTTCTGGAAGGACACGCTCTGCGGCCTGCCCGAGCTGCTCGAGTTGCCCACCGACCTGCCGCGGCCGCCGGTGGCGTCCATGCGCGGCCGGACGGTCGATTTCGAGATCTCCGCGTCGTTGCAGGAACGAATCGGTGCGGTCGCGCGGGCGGCGAACGCGACGGTCTTCATGGTCATGCACGCCGCGCTGACCGCCCTGCTGTCGCGGCTGGCCGGTGTCACCGATATCGCGGTGGGCACGCCGGTGGCGGGCCGAGGGGAACGCGAACTCGACGATCTGATCGGCATGTTCGTCAACACGCTCGTCCTGCGGACGCAGGTGTCGCCGCGGGAGTCGTTCGCCGATCTGCTCGCCGCGACCCGCGAGACGGATCTGGCCGCGTTCGCGCATGCCGACGTGCCCTTCGAACAAGTGGTGGAGGCGCTGAATCCGCCGCGTTCCACCGCGCATCTGCCGCTGTATCAGGTGACGCTCGATGTCCAGAACCTGAGCAAGGCCGCCTTGGAGCTGCCCGGGCTCACCGTCGAGCCGGTCGAGAACGGTTTCGAACCGGCGCAGGCCGACTTGAACCTGAACCTGGTGGAGCGGTCCGGTGACCAAGGGCATCCGGACGGCATCCGGGGACGGCTGACCTATGCCACCGATCTGTTCGTCGAGGCGACGATGACCCGGTTCGCGCAGGCCTACGTGCGGATCCTGGAAGAGGTGACCGCGAACCCGGCGGTCGCGGTCGGCGACATCGACCTCGTGGACCCGGCGCAGCGTCGCGAACTGCTCGACGCGGCCGGTGACGCCGGGGTCGCGGTGGCTGACACGACCCTCGCGGAGTTGTTCGCCGCCCAGGCCGTGGCGCGGCCGGACACGGTCGCGGTGACCGACGGTGCGTCACAGCTGACCTACGCCGAACTCGATCGGCGCGCCGCCGTGGTGGCGGCTCGGCTGGCCGAGCAGGGCGTGGGTCCGGAAACACTGGTGGCCGTGGCATTGCCGCGCACGGCCGACCTGGTAGTCGGCCTGCTCGGCGTCGTGCGCGCGGGGGCGGGATATCTGCCGCTGGACGTCGCGTATCCGCCGGAGCGACTGCGATTCATGCTCGACGACGCTCGCCCGGCCGCGGTGCTGACGTCGGCGGACCTGTCCGCGGCAGTGCCGGAATGCGCCGCGCCGGTACTGCTGGTCGAGGATTGCCGGAACGACAGCGCGGCCGTGCCGGCCGCGGTATCGGGTGTGCGGCCGGGCAACGTCGCCTACGTGATCTACACGTCGGGATCGACCGGCCGCCCGAAGGGTGTGACGGTCAGCCATCGGGAAGCGGTCACTTTGTTCGCCAACGCGGCCGAGCGGTTCGACGTGGGACCCGACGACGTGTGGACGATGTTCCATTCGTACGCATTCGATTTCGCGGTGTGGGAGATCTGGGGCGCGTTGCTGTCCGGCGGCAAGGTCGTCGTGGTCGACTACGACACGTCCCGGTCGCCGGAGGCGTTCGTGGACGTCGTCGCCCGGGAGCGCGTGACGGTGTTGAGCCAGACACCGTCGGCGTTCTACGGATTCGCCGAGGCGGAGCGCCGGTATCGCGAAGCCGGTTGTCCGGCAGGTGATCTCGCGCTGCGCTATGTCGTCTTCGGTGGCGAGGCGCTGGATGCGTCCCGGTTGGGCGACTGGTTCGCGGCGCATGCGCCGGGAACGCCGCGGCTGATCAACATGTACGGCATCACCGAGACGACCGTTCACGTGACGTTCTCCGAGGTCACCCACGCCGGCTCGGCGGGGATCGGTTCGCCGCTTCCCGGGTTGCGGGTATACGTCCTCGACGACCGCCTGCGTCCGGCGCCGATCGGTGTGGCCGGGGAGATCTACGTCTCCGGTGGCCAGCTCGCGCGGGGTTATCTGGGCGCGCCCGCCCTGACGGCGGGACGATTCGTGGCCGACCCGTTCGATCCCGACGGCGCCCGGCTCTACCGATCCGGGGACGTGGGCCGGTGGCGGAAGTCCGCCGGCGGGCTGGAGTTGGTGTACGCGGGCCGGGCCGACGCGCAGGTGCAGTTGCGCGGGTTCCGCATCGAGCTGGGCGAGGTGGAGTCGGCCCTGCTGAGGCATCCGCTCGTCACTCAGGCCGCCGTCACGGTGCACCGGCACGATCGCGGTGTGGATCAGCTGATCGGCTACGTCGTCGGCATCGACGGCGAGCGGATCGACCCGGCCGAGGTCCGCGAGACCGCAGCGGAGGTGCTGACCGGTTACATGGTGCCCGCGGCGATCATGGTGCTGCCCGCACTGCCGCTCACGGTCAACGGAAAGCTCGACCGGAAAGCACTGCCCGCTCCCGCGTTCGAGGAGTCGACGGAGACGTTCGTCGCGCCGCGGACCCACACCGAGAAGGTGATCAGCGAGGTCTACGCGCTGGTCCTGGGCGTCGGGCGGGTCGGTGTTTCGGACGGGTTCTTCGATCTCGGCGGCAACTCGCTGCTGGCGACGATGGTGGTCACCGAGTTGCGCACGCGCGGTGTGACGATCCAGTTGCCGTGGATGTTCGACGACGCGACGCCGAAAGCGCTGGCGGCCAGGGCCGACGGCGCGGCAGGAGCCTCCGGGCTGCAAGTGTTGCTGCCGCTGCGTGCGCACGGCGCGAAGCCGGCGATCTTCGCGGTGCACCCCGCGGGCGGGCTGGCGTGGTTCTACGGCGGAGTGGTCGAACATCTGCACAGGGACCGGCCGTTGTACGGCTTGCAGGATCCCCATGTCGTAGCGGGCGAACCGGGTGCGCATTCCGTCGATGAACTCGCCGAACGCTATGTGGCCGAGATTCGCCGAGTGCAGCCGAGCGGACCGTATCACTTGCTCGGATGGTCGTTGGGCGGTGCGATCGCGCACGCCGTGGCGGTCCGGCTCCAGCGAGCGGGACAGCGCGTCGGCATGCTGGCCATGATGGACAGTGCAGTCGGCGACTCGGAGGCGCTGGCCGCGTCGATGAGCACCACCGCGGACCAGCCCGCGCCGGGTGAGCTGATGGCCGATCTGCTCGGTGGCTGGCGAGAGCTGTTCGATCTCGGCGCCGAGGTGACAGCGGACACCCACGAGCGGGCATGGGCGGTGATCCGCGATCAGGTGACCGCCAGCGGAATGTTCACCGCCGAACAGGTCGACCGGGTGATGGAGAGTTTCCAGACCGCGGCCGGCATCGCCCAGGAGTACCGACCGGAGGTTTTCGACGGCGACCTGGTCTTCTTCACCGCGGGCAAGGACCGCGCGGACCACGACGCCGTCGTGCGGACGTGGCGGCCCTTCATCACCGGTGACCTGCACAACACGGTCGTCGACGCACGTCATCTCGAATTGACTCACCCGCACGCCCTGGCTGTCATCGGCCCGATCCTCGAACGGTTCTCGAACGCCGATTCGGCCTGAGCCTGCGCCGCCGCCCCGAACGCGGTCGGCTCGATAGCGGCGGAAACCGCGGCCGGTGATACCGGCCGCGGTTTCCGCGGTGACCGCCGGGGGAGAGCCCGCCGGTCGTGGGATCCGGGCCGGCTCAGAACGCGGCTTCGTCGAGTTCCATGACGCTGATGTCCACGTCGGAGATGACCGACCAATCCGCACTGAGGTGCGGCAGGACGTTCTTGGCGAAGAACGACGCGACGGCGATCTTGCCCTGGTAGAAGGCGCGGTCCTGGTCGCCGGGGTCGGCATCGAGTGCGGCCGAGGCGATTTCGGCGGCGAGGATGAGTCGCCAGGCGACGAGGAGGTCTCCGACGGCGAGCAGGAACCGGACGGAGTTCAGTCCGATCTTGTACAACTCGGTGGGCTGTTCCTGCGCGGCGAGCAGGTGCTGGGTGAATCGGCCCGCCATGTCCTGGACGTCTTCGAGCGCGGTGGCGAGCAGGACCTTCTCGACCTTGAGCCTGCCGTTGCCGGTGGTGGAGTGCGCCGTGTCCCGGATCTTGCCCGCGAGATGGGCGAGCGCGACGCCGCGGTCGCGGGCGATCTTGCGGAAGAAGAAGTCCTGCGCCTGGATGGCGGTGGTGCCCTCGTAGAGCGAGTCGATCTTCGCGTCGCGGATGTACTGCTCGATCGGGTAGTCCTGCAGGAAGCCGGAACCGCCGAGGGTTTGCAGCGACTCGGTCAGGTACTGGTAGGCGCGCTCGGAGCCGACACCCTTGACGATCGGCAGCAGCAGATCGTTGACCCGAGCGGCCAATTCGGCGTCCGCTCCCGAGATGTGCTGAGCGACAACATCGTTCTGATGGCCTGCGGTGTAGAGGTAGATCGCGCGAAGCCCTTCGGCGTACGCCTTCTGCATCATCAGCGACCGCCGCACATCGGCGTGCCGGGTGATGGGGACCTTCGGCGCGGCCTTGTCCGCCATCTGGGTCAGATCACTGCCCTGCACGCGGGCCTTGGCGTATTCGAGGGCATTGAGATAGCCGGTGGACAAGGTCGCGATGGCCTTGGTGCCCACCATCATCCGCGCTTCCTCGATGACCTCGAACATCTGCGCGATGCCGTCGTGCACCTCGCCGACCAGCCAGCCCTTGGCGGGGATGCCGTGGCCGCCGAAGGTGACCTCGCAGGTGGCGGAGGCTTTGAGGCCCATCTTGTGCTCGACGTTGGTGACGAACACGCCGTTGCGCTCGCCCAGCTCACCGGTCTCGGGGTCGAAGTGGAACTTCGGCACGAAGAACAGCGACAGGCCCTTGGTGCCCGGTCCGGCGCCCTCGGGGCGGGCCAGTACCAGGTGCATGATGTTGGGGAACAGATCGTCGGAGTCGGCGGAGGTGATGAACCGCTTGACGCCCTCGATGTGCCAGGTGCCGTCTTCCTGCTCGAGCGCTTTGGTGCGGCCCGCTCCGACGTCGGAGCCTGCGTCGGGCTCGGTCAGCACCATGGTGGCGCCCCAGCCCTGGTCGGCGGCGATCTGCGCCCACTTCTTCTGCTCGTCGGTGCCGATGCCGTGGATGATATGGGCCATCGACGGACCGGTCAGGTACAGGTAGGCCGCGGGCTGAGCGCCGAGGACGAATTCGCTGATCGCCCAGCTGACCATCGAGGGCGCGGGTACACCGCCGATCGCCTCGGCCTTGCCGACGCGCCACCAGTCGGCGTCGTACCACGCCCGCACCGACTTCTTGAACGATTCCGGCAGGCTGACCGAGTGGGTGGCGGGATCGAACACCGGTGGATTGCGATCGGTGTCGGCATACGGCTCGGCCACCGGTCCTTCGGCCAGGCGCGCGGCCTCCGCCAGCATCGACCGCACGGTGTCGCCGTCCAGGTCACCGAACGCTCCGGTGCGGAGGACGTCGTCCAGTCCGTACACCTCGAACAGGTTGAACTCGAGGTCACGCACGTTGCTCTTGTAATGGCTCACGGGCCAGGGCCTTTCGACAAAACGGCCGGTGTACCGGCAAGGGATCAGGTGGGCGCACGGATGGGTGATCGCCCCCGGCACACTGTGCGGCACCGAACATGCGAAAGCAATCCGATGTTAATGACTACTAAGTAAATGATTGAATGACCGCTGCATAAAATCCGCTGATAGCGCGCAATTGGCATGGTTAAGTTAATGACCAATAAGTGGCACAAATCACTGTGCGGGAATTCGCCCATGGATTCCGGCCGTTTCGATCCGCTCTCCGATCGTCACGAGAACGTCGACGAGATCGCCGCGCCTGCGGAAGCGTGGATTGCGTACCGCATCGATGACCACGGTGGTGACGGCACGGCTGAGCACCCGCGCCGCCGGAGCGGGCAAGTCCGGCCGCACGGCTTGCAGCATGCGGGCCCACTGGGCGATGCCGTCCAAGCGCACCCTCCGATAGCGCTGCACCGCGTCACCCGGCAGATGCCGGGTCTCGCTGACGGTGATGGCCAGCAGATCGGGCTCGTCGACGCCCAGTTGCGCGAAGCTGCGCAGGAGTGAGCGCATTGTCTCCTCGGCGCCGCGGCCCTCGGCGATCGCCCGGGCGAGCAGCAGCCGAAGCCACTCGTCCTGCCGTCGGACGATCTGGTCCAGCAGCTCGGCCTTGCTCGAGAAGTGGTGGTACAAGGCAGGACCCGTGACGCCGACGGCCGCGCCGATGTCTTCGATGCCTACGGCGGCATAGCCGCGGGTGCTGAATAGTCGCGCCGCTTCGGCGAGCATCCGCTCCGACCGCAGTGCTCGGTCGAGCGCGATGTTGCCGGTCTCCGTGCGCGGCTGCCGGTTCGGCGCATGGCCCGCCGGATGCTCGGGCAGCTCGGTGGCGATCACCGCCGCGACGGCGGCGTCGAGCACCTGCGCGGCGGCCGGAGCGGGCAACTCGGCGCGGTGGTAGGAGGGGCTGACCGCGATCGACAGCACGCACCAGCTGAGTAGTTCGACGTCGGCGGTGCTCAGTTCCGGCCTGCGCAGGCGAATCGTGCGTCGCAGGTACCGGGTGATGCGCGAAGCCCGGACCAGCACGGCGGTTTTGTCGGCGGGGGTCAGGTTGCGGAACTCCAGTTGCCACAGCCTCGGCAAGCCGCGCAGTTCGAGCGCCACCCGCACCAGCGCCGCCAGGACCGCGTCGCCGGAATCGTCGGCGCGGTACGCGGCGTCCACCCGGTACAGGGTGTCGTCGAGGCCCACCAGCAGGCACTGTCCCAAGAGCTGTTGTTTGTTGCGGAAGTGCCGGTACAACGCCGTCGCGGAGATGTCGACCGCCGCCGCGATGTCGGCCATCGTCGTGCCGTAATAACCGCCGTGCGTGAACGCGTCGGCCGCGGCATCCAGGATCATCTGGCGCCGATGCGGCGGTCTCCGCCGTGGCTGTCTGCTGTTGGCCTGTGTGCGCATCGCGGTCAGTGTGGCGCATCGGAGTGTCTGTGGCGGCGTGGGGGACGGGTCGGTGTGGGAACCCTCGCCTGTGTGACGATTTCGTCATAAGCGACGTTCCGAAGCTACTGTCGAGTAGGCTTCCCGAGCCATCACCGACCGGGATCGTCGTCGATCAGATAAGCAGAGGGAGCCGCCCGTGAGCGCTGACACCGCGGACGCCGCAGCGCTGTCGTCCATGGCTGCCCGGCTGCGCATCGCGTCCACCGTGATTCTGCGGCGCGCGCGAAGGGATCCCGATGAACGGCGGCTGTCCGCGACGCAGTGGGCGGTGCTGGGGCGCCTGCACCGGTACGGCGCCCTGGCCGCGGTGGACCTGGCACGACTGGAGATGCTGCGACCGCAGACCATGCGCAACGTGGTCGACGGTCTGCGCGATCAGGGCCTGATCGTCGGTGTGCGCGATCCGAACGACGGGCGCCGGGTGAATCTGACTCTCACCGACGAAGGCCGCGCCTGGGTGTGCGGACATCAGGCGTCGGCGAACGACGTTCTGGCGCAGGTCTTGTCCGAGAGCTTGCCCTCCGGCGAGCTGCACAAGGTCGGCGAGGCACTGGAGCTGCTCGAACGCATCGCCTACGGGTGAGCGCGGCGGACCGGATGCGGCTCGCGATGCCTTCCGTGCCCGCGCCGGCGGGGTAGGTAAGGTCTGAAGCGTCGTGGAACGGACTCCACGATGCAGCCGCCGAACAGCTTCGCGCGGACGCGCCGCCCTGTCGAACGAAGAGAGTTGATCGATGCCGACCTCTACAGCGCGTGCACAGATCGGGGTCACCGGTCTGGCGGTCATGGGTAGCAACATCGCACGGAACTTCGCCAGGAACGGCTATACCGTTGCGCTGCACAACCGCACCGTCGCCAAGACCGACGCACTGCTCGAGGCCCACGGTGACGACGGCGACTTCGTGCGCACCGAGACGGTCGAGGAGTTCGTCGCCGCGCTGGAGAAGCCACGCCGGGTGCTGATCATGGTCAAGGCCGGCGCCGCGACCGACGCGGTCATCGAGGAACTGGCGGCCGCGATGGAACCGGGCGACATCATCATCGACGGTGGAAACGCCCTCTACACCGATACCATTCGGCGAGAAGCGGCGATGCGCGAGCGCGGGCTGAACTTCGTCGGCGCCGGCATCTCCGGTGGCGAGGAGGGTGCGCTCAACGGCCCCGCGATCATGCCGGGCGGCCCGAAGGAGTCCTACGACTCGCTCGGTCCCCTGCTGGAATCCATCGCGGCGAAGGTCGACGGAACGCCGTGCTGCACCCATATCGGTCCCGACGGCTCCGGGCACTTCGTCAAGATGGTGCACAACGGCATCGAGTACGCCGACATGCAGTTGATCGGCGAGGCCTACCACTTGTTCCGCGACGCGCTGGGCTTCGACGCCAAACAGATCGCCGATGTGTTCACCCAGTGGAACTCCGGCGATCTGGAGAGCTACCTCGTCGAGATCACGGCCGAAGTCCTCGAGCAGGTGGACGCGAAGACGGGCAAACCGCTGGTGGACGTGATCGTCGACGCGGCGGAGCAGAAGGGCACCGGGCGCTGGACGGTGAAGTCCGCGCTCGACCTCGGCGTGCCGGTGACCGGAATCGCCGAAGCGGTGTTCGCGCGAGCGCTCTCCGGTTCCCGCGACCAGCGCAAGGCCGCCAAGGGGCTCGCTTCGGGCCGGTTGGCCGAGAAGCCCGCCGACGTAGAGCAGTTCACCGAGGACATCCGGCAAGCGCTCTACGCCTCGAAGGTGGTCGCTTACGCGCAGGGTTTCGACCAGATCGCCGCGGGCAGCGCCGAATACGACTGGAATCTGCGCCCCGGCGACCTCGCGACGATCTGGCGCGGCGGCTGCATCATCCGCGCCCGCTTCTTGAACCGGATCAAGGACGCCTACGACGAGAATCCGGCGCTGCCGAGCTTGATCCTCGCGCCGTACTTCCGGGAGGCGATCGAGACCGCCATCGACAGCTGGCGCCGCGTCGTGGCCACCGCGACCCTGCTCGGAATCCCGGTACCGGCGTTCGCGTCGTCCCTGTCCTACTACGACGCCCTGCGCGCCGAGCGCCTCCCGGCCGCGCTCACCCAGGCGCAGCGTGATTACTTCGGCGCCCACACCTATGAACGCGTCGACGCCGAAGGCAAATACCACACGCTCTGGAGCGGCGATCGCGGCGAGGTTCGCGCCGACTGATCCCCGGTCCGGCCACAACGCCGCGGTGCGGGCGAGCCCCGCACTGCGGCGGCATCGGCGCATACTCCGTGGCCGCGGACCGTGTCAGCTACGGGTACCGGCGGCGCGTTCCCATGCCGCCCGGCGGAGCAGGCGCAGCCCGTTGAGCCCGACGATGACGGTGGATCCCTCGTGTCCGGCGACGCCGAGCGGAAGGGGCAGGGTGCCGGCGAGGTCCCAGACGACCAGCACGCCGATGAACGTGGCGGCGATGGTCAAGTTCGCGATCACCACGCGCCGCGCCTGCCGGGACAACGCGATCACCGCCGGGATCGTGGTCAGATCGTCGCGCACGACCACGGCGTCCGCGGTCTGCATCGCCAGGTCGGACCCGGCCCCGCCCATCGCGATGCCGACCTCGGCCGCGGCGAGGGCCGGGGCGTCGTTGATGCCGTCACCGACCACGGTCACTTTCCGCCCGTCGGCCTGCAGTTCCCGCACCGCGGTCACCTTGTCGTCGGGCAGTAGCCCGGCCCGCACGTCGGTGATGCCGACCGTGGCGGCGAGCCGGTCGGCCGTGGCGCGGTTGTCGCCGGTCAGCAGCACCGGCGCCGTGCCGATCGAGGTGGTGGTAGCGCGGACTGCCGCCACCGCTTCCGGCCGCAGCTGGTCGGTGAGGGCGAGTACACCGATCGGCTGGTGCTCGCAGGTCACGATGACAGCGGTGTAGCCGTTCGCCTGCACGGTGTCGACGATGGTTCGCGCGATGCCGTCCGATGCCGGTCCTGCCGTGGCGGGGGAGCCGGCGCCGATGCGGCGGTCACCGACGAGCGCGGTCACGCCGCGACCGGGATATGCGGTGAACTCGGTGACGTCGGGCAGTTCCAGATCCCGGACGCGGGCCGCGCGCACGATCGCCGCGGCCAGCGGATGCTCGCTCGAACGCTCGGCCGCGGCCGCGAGCCGCAGCAACTCGCTCTCGTCGAATCGTTCGTCCACGCGGTGGATCTCGGCGAGTACCGGGGTGCCGCGGGTCAGGGTTCCGGTCTTGTCGAAGGCGACGTGCGTCGTGGCGCCGAGCTTCTCCATGACCACCGCGGACTTGACCAGGACGCCGTGGCGGCCCGCGTTGGCGATGGCCGCCAGCAGCGGCGGCATGGTGGCCAGCACCACCGCGCAGGGGGAGGCGACGATCATGAACGTCATCGCTCGCGACAGCGCCCGCTGCAGCGTTTCTCCGAGCAGCAGGGGAATCGCGAACACCGCGAGGGTGACCACGACCATGCCGATCGAGTACCGCTGTTCCACCTTCTCGATGAAAAGCTGTGTGCGCGCCTTGGTTCGGGCGGCTTGCTCGACGAGGGCGGCGATCCGGGCGACCACGGAGTCCTGCGCCCGGCGATCGACGCGGATACGCAGCGCGCCGGTGCCGTTGAGAGTGCCCGCGAACACTTCGTCGCCCGCGGTCTTGTCGACCGGCAGCGGCTCACCGGTGATGGTGGCCTGATCGACCTCGCTGCCGCCGGAGACCACCGTCGCGTCCGCGGCGATCCGCTCACCGGGGCGCACCACGACGACATCCCCGACTTCGAGTTCGGCGGCGTTCACCGTCTCCTCGTCACCATCGCGGGTGACCCGGGTCGCGGTGTCCGGCGTGAGGTCGAGCAGTCCGCGCACCGAGTCCTCGGTCCTGGCGGTGGCCAGCGCTTCCAGTGCGCCGGAGGTCGCGAAGATGACGATCAGCAACGCGCCGTCGGTGATCTGGCCGATCGCCGCGGCGCCGATCGCCGCGGCGACCATGAGCAGGTCGACATCGAGCGTCTTGTCCCGCAGTGCCTGCAATCCCGCCCAGGCCGGTTCCCATCCGCCCGCGGCGTAACAAGCGAGGTACAGACCCCACCACACCCATTGCGGGCCATCGGTCAGCTGCACCGCCAGGCCGGCCAGGAACAGCAGCGCGGCCACCGCGGCCCAACGGGCCTCCGGCAAGGTGAACAGCCGGGTCCGGCGCGCGGGCGCGGGAGCGGATGCCGGAGTCGGACGGGTCGGCGCGAGAGTCGGCGCGGCCACAGGGCACCTCCAAGACAACGACGAACAGACCGCCCGACCATATCAGAAAACATGAACACGTCTTCATTTGTTCCTAGAGTATGCTGGTCAGCTATGGGACACGGTGTCGAAGGCAGGGACCGGCCTGTCGCGCGCCTGGACCCGGAATCGGCCGCGCATGTGGCGACCACGCTGCAAGCGCTCGCCACCCCGAGCCGGTTGATGATCCTCACCGAGCTGCGCCAAGGGCCCGTGTCGGTGAGTGCGCTGGCCGACGCCATCGGCATGGAGCAGTCCGCCGTGTCACACCAGCTTCGGCTTCTGCGCAACCTGGGTCTGGTCACGGGAACGCGCACCGGCCGCAGCATCGTCTACAGCCTCTATGACAATCACGTCGCCCAACTGCTGGACGAGGCGATCTATCACAGCGAACATCTGCGCCTCGGGTTGTCCGACCGCCCCGAGACCGTGGGCTGACCGACGTGGTGGCCGGGCGACTATCGCGCCGTGGATTTCACAATTTGTAGCCGATCCGGCGCAGTAGCTGCTTGCGGGCCGCCTGGTCGTCGGCGCTTTCCACGCCGAGCGGCGCGGAACCGTCGACGACTCCGAGGATTCCTCGCCCCAGCTCGGACTCGGCGATGAGGACTTCCACGGGATTGGCCGTGGCACAGAAGATCCCGCACACTTCCGGGACCTGCTTCACGGCATTGAGCACATTGACCGGGTAGCCCTCGCGGAGGAAGACGATGAACGAGTGTCCCGCCGCGATCGCCGCCGCGTTCTTCGTGGCGAGCTCGACCAGCGAATCGTCGTTGCCGGAGTGACGGATCAGGCGCGGTCCGGAAGCCTCGCAGAACGCCAGCCCGAATCGCAGGTGAGGTCCGACCCCCACGAGGGTTTCGTGCAGGTCCTCCACGGTTTTGATGAAGTGGGACTGTCCGATGATGACGTTGAGATCATCCGGTTTGTCGATGCGCACGGCTGTCAACTCCACGGCGACATCCTGCGCCCTTCCGGCGAAGATTCATAGCATTTCGACATATATATTGTTCGCGTCGCGAACGCCTCGGTCCCGACGAGTTGCCGGGGTGGGGGCCGGTCTCGCTGGATGCCGGATTCAGCAGTCGGCGGCGCGGGAGGGCAAGTCCACGGCCAGCGCGGTGGCGTTGTCTTTCCCTCCGGCCAGAACGGCGGCGTCCACCAGGGTGTTCGCGATGGCGTGCGCCGTGTCGCCTTCCGCCAGTATCGCCTTGATCGTGGCGATGCCCAGTGGCTTGTGCACTCCGTCGGTGCTCAGCAGCAGCCTGCCCGTGCTCGACCCGGTCGCGGCGTAGCCGATTTCGTCCGGACGCGCGGTGCGGGCGGAGGTAGTGACGAGATGGCCCATGCGTGGCGTAGGAACGCGTCCGCGAGCTCGGCACATCTCGGCGACGGTGTGATCGGTGGTGATCTGGTGCAGTACCCGGCCGTTCCACCGGTAAGCGCGACAGTCACCCACCCAAGCCACCTCACAGGGCCCATCGGGCCGACCGGCGGCGGGCAGCACCGCGACGACGAGCACGCTGTCGGCCGACGGCTCCGGGACCTCGCGCAGCAGTTCCCGCTGGGCCGCGATGATGCCCGCCCGCGCCCCCTCGCGTGCACCGAACCGCGCCGCCGCCGCGGCGACCGTGCGGGCCGCCCGGGCAGCCAGCAGATGGTCCCCGACGCCGTCGGCGACGACGAACGCGGTCGCCCCGGTCGTGGCGTTGGTTTCGGTCGCTACCGCGTCGGCGTTGATCGACCGCGACGCGCGCCGGCTCGCCGAGGCGCCCATGGCGCCGAGCAGCCACGAGGTCTTGATCCGCGGCATGCTCGCGGTGGTGCCGGTTCGCATTTGCTGGTCTCCTCGGGTTGGGCTGCGGGTGCTGCCGACCAGCACACTCCAAGGAGATCGCTTCATTCTTTGGGCGCGGCCAAATTTTGCCGTGTGAACGCTGAGAAAAAGCTCTCGATCGCGTTACGGAGCATCCCGGTCCACGAAGTCACCCTGTTGGCCGCCCGGAACGAATCCTCGACCGAGTCCGGGAAGCCGAGCGATGATCGATCACTCCTGTACGCGGCATTACGCCGTAGTTCCCGCGAGATCGTCGAAGGGCTACGCCCCAGCGCTGCAGCGATCTGCCGGACACCGCTGCCCCGGGGCCGCAACAGCGCGATCTCCTCTCGCTCGGCGAACGACAGGAACCGGCCCGATGGAGGACTCCACGAATACGGTGACATCCCGCCAGCATCACGGAACCACCTCGTCCCCACCGCAGACGAGACACCGGCCGCGACAGCGCATTCCGTCGGCAGATCACCATTGGCGATCCTGTCCCAGAACCCACGCTCGACCACCCGCTGATGACCGGGGTGCCCCGGCGACCGCATCGAAACTCGTCCCGTTACCTCCCGCACCCAATCCGACGGCCTTCCCACAACACCCTCCTGACCTCGGATGTTGCTTCCACCGGTTGAACCCGATCAATACACGTGGCTGGCTTTCACCGAAACGCTGCGAGGCTCGGGTATCGCCGGGTCCGTCGGCAGCGTCGGCGATGCCCTCATGGAATCGGCGATCGGGTCTTACAAAACCGAGCTGATCGACCGGCACCCGCCCTTCACCGGCCGGGCAGAACTCGAACGGGAAACAGCGTCGTGGGTGCACTGGTACAACACCCAACGCCTCCACTCGGCGATCGGATACCTACCGCCGACCGAATACGAACACCTCTACCATCAACAGGCCATCTCAGCCGAGGTGGCCTGAACCCGAGTCTCTACCGGAACCAGGACGGTTCAAGCTGTGCGCGAATGCTTTGTCCCGAGGCGGTGGTGGCTCTTCATCGGCGCTGTCGTGGTCGGTGTCGTACACCTGTGGCAGCAGCGGTTTCCAGGTAGGAAGGGGCCTTATGGTCTCGGCATTCGATCGGCATTCGGACGCATTCCGCGGTTATCAGGCCACACCGTGGGGTCGGCTTCGCTACGAGCAGGTCGCAGCCAACCTTGGCCGCCACCTGCCGAACCGTCCTCTTGCGGTGCTCGACGTGGGCGGCGGCAACGGCCTGGACGCGGTGCGCCTGGCCGCCCTGGGCCACCGCGTCACTGTCGTCGACACGTCGCGGGCATCGCTCGAGGAGGCCGCGACGCTGGCCGAGGCCCACGGTTGCGCGCAGCTAATCGAGACCCGCCTCGCAGGTGCTGCGGACTTGACCGAGATGGCCCCACGGGCATCGTTCGACGTGGTCATAGCTCACAATGTGCTGCAATACGTGCCGCACCGACCCGAAGCGCTCGAGTCGATGGTGTCGGTGCTGGGGCCGGGCGGACTGCTGTCGGTGCTCGTGCCCAATCCCGCCAGCGACCCGTTGACCGCGGCTGTGCGGCGCGGGGAGCTGGACGAGGCCGTGCGGCTGCTGGACGCCACAACCCGGACGTCGGTCACCTACGACACCGAGATCGACGCGGTCACAGCGACCGAGCTGGCTGCCGATATGGTCGCCGCAGGTCTGGGTCGACCGGTCCGTTACGGGGTGCGCGCGGTGTGCGATCTGATCAGTGACGACGACGCCAAACACGATCCGCAGTTCTTCGCCCAGCTGTTGCGGCTGGAGAATCTGCTCGCCGACCGGCACCCCTATGTCGAAACGGCCCGCTTCGCCCATCTGATCGCGGCGAAACCCGAAGCGACACTACCGGACAGTGTGGCTGACCTCGAGGCGCGCCGTGTGCCGATGGATCTGGCCGGCTACGAACGGCGGGTGCGGGCCGAGCAGTGTTTCGTGTGCGCCTTCCTGGCCGGCGAGCCCGGCTACGAGCACCACACGGTCTTCGACGACGGCGAGCATGTCGCGTTCCTGAACCGGTATCCCACGTTGCCCGCCTATGTGCTGGTGGTGCCGCGCCGCCACGTCGAAGACGTGGTGGGCGATCTCACCACCGAGCAGTACCTGCGGCTGCAATCGGTGGTGCACCGGGTCGCCCGCGCCGTCGCCGCGGTGACGAATCCGGAGCGTACCTACGTGATGTCGCTGGGCGCGAAACTCGGCAACGCGCATGTTCACTGGCACATCGCCCCGCTGCCGCCCGGCGTGCCCTACGCCTGCCAGCAGCTCTACGCGGTCGACGCATCCAACGGCATCCTCGACTACAACGACACCGAGATGACGCAGTTCGCGACGCGGATCCGTGCAGCACTGGCCGACGACTCATGACTGCGATCCGCTCGGCTCAGGACGGCTCGGGCTGGACTCGGCGCACACGCACAATCGGCGCGGCGATCAGCTGATCGCGGAGTTTCGCCAGCCGTGGGTAGCGGTCGATGAGCGTATGCCTTTGCGGCTGACCACCAACCTGCACCCCGCTGACCGAGGTGACTATGCCACCGAACAGTCTGTCCGCTCAATGCTCGCTCGGCTCGCCGCGACATTGGCCGATATGACCTCTGTTCGCGAAAGAAAGCTCTGCACAACGATTCCCACGGATAAGCGGCGTGCGGCCGGTAGTATCCACAGGGGCGTGCATGCCCGGCAAAGGGATGATGTGGGCCGCAGGCCCGATACCACGCAGTCGCCCGCACTACTCGGCAAAGGTGTCCATCATGGGTCTTCTAGCCGGCAGCTCCGACCGAGAGAAGATCGTCACCGAGCTGCCCGAACAGCTCCACGAACAGCTGAAGGCCAGAGCAGGCCAGTTCGGCCTCGAGGTCCAGACCGCCGTGGAACAAGCCATCGCCGGATGGCGCGAGCTGGAATCAATACCCGCCACCATTGACACGGCGGGGGCCGAGTCGTTCGCGACCTTCCTCCCAATCGGACAGAGGGCGGAATTCCGGAGTATCGCCCAACAGCGCCGCGTGCCGCTGGTTCAGGGGGTCGCCCAGGCAGTCCACATGTGGCTGGAGGCCAACCGCCCAGCGGAACTACCCAGGCGAGACTCGATCATCTTCGGCTGAGCCGACCAGAACATTCAGTAGTTCTGGTTCAGCCGAGTGTGGCATACATGCGATCACCGCGGCGGCGCTGGGCTCGTTCACGACCGCCGATATCCGCAGCCACAATTGCAGAGGTTAGCGCAATGGATAG
This sequence comes from Nocardia sp. CY15, assembly GCF_009829295.1. NCBI lineage: Bacteria > Bacillati > Actinomycetota > Actinomycetes > Mycobacteriales > Nocardiaceae > Nocardia > Nocardia sp. CY15. Next base: position 23,339 of record NZ_VUOT01000014.1, on the reverse strand, counting down.
GTGGAAGAATGAACCGACTTAAAAAGCTGGCAGCGGCGCTCTGTGTGGCTCCTATGGTGATTCTGGCGCTATCTGGCCCGTCAGCGCAGGCCGATAACTCTTGGGCTACCGGCCATTTAGTGGGGGCGGCTGGTAAATGCATGGCCGTGAGTGGGGGCGGCTCAGCAGATCGTACGCCGATCGTGTTGGCAGACTGTACCGGCGCAGTGAACCAGCAATGGGTGGTTCAGCCTGACGGCTCCCTGACCGCTCTTGGCAAATGTCTCGGCCTTGTCGGCACCGGAACCGGGAGTGGAACACTGACCCATCTGTATACTTGCAACGCAACAAAAAGACAGCAGTGGAGGTCGGACGGATCGAGGCTGCGTAACGTGCAGACGGGTAAATGCCTGGATATCGTGGACGGCTCCACCGATAGCGGTGCCCGGCTTCAGATCTGGGAATGTCACGAGGGGGCGAACCAGAAGTGGAGCCTCCCTAGGACCGGCCCTGTCGTCGGGCCTGGCGGCAAGTGCATGGACGTTTACGGGGGCTCAGATGCCGCGGGCACATCGATTGTGTTGTGGCCCTGCCTTGGGGGAGCGAACCAGAGGTGGACCGTTAACGCAGACGGCACGCTGCAAATCCTCGGAAAATGCCTTGACGTAGACGGTGGCGCCACGAAGAACGGCACGCGAGTGCAGTTGTGGCCCTGCAATGGAGCCGAAGCGCAGCGGTGGGAAAAAGGCGGAACACCAACGCGTTCTACGCTCCGTAACCCTCAGTCGGGTCGATGCCTGGACGCCGAGGATGTTTCCGATGGCACCCAGCTGCGGATTTGGAACTGCCACGGGCAGCCGTGGCGACTTCCGGCCCACATCAAGTAGAACAACTCTACCGAAGACCAGAAGCACAGACCTACCCGACCGACTGTATCCATTGTTACGGCGAGACTTTCCAGCACGGCTACAGACGGTCTGGGAACGCGATACCAGACATGGAGAGGATGGAGAAGATGAAAACCTGCCCGGCGACGGTACCGCGGCGCGTTGGGCGAGCGGCCCTGATCTCGATCATGACCCTCGGAATTTTTTCGATAATGACGCCGACAGCCTCTGCCAACGAGATCATCGAGATTGGCGTCTCGGATCCGTCCGGTTGGGAACTATTGACGGAATGCGAGAGCCATGGCATGAACTGTACATTTACCGTCCAAGGGACAAGTGACGTGCTCGAGACGCCGAGAGTGCCATTCAAGCAGGTGGGTTCCTCGGCAAAAAATTGCAGCTCGGCCAGCCTGGTGCAGACCGTCGCATGGAGTGATGAGACGAGAGCTGCGTACACCTTCGGCGTGAACGTCGGCCCGAATGTGGCGAATATTGCCTTCGGAGCCTCATCCGAGACCGCACACACCGAAGGCGGAAGCACTCAGGTGACGGTGGACCAGGGGACCATTGCTTTCGTCGAACGCGCGCAAATCATGAAGATCTATTATGGGTACCTTGAGACTCCATATATGCAAACTTACCCCGACGGGCCTCCTGATCAGAAGTATCGGATCTACACTGGTATCTTCAAAGCTGTCCCGGATGGAACAGACGGTAAGCATTCAACTATTCAAACAACGACTCGCAGTCTGAGTGATGAAGAAAAGTCGACCTGTTAGCCCAACCAGTGACTCGAGGATTTTACCTGGGAGGGTCTGCGGCCGAAGGTGTGTGGATGCCGAGACCTGGTCAGGTCAAGCTGGAAACGGATGAGCGATTGTCCGACCGCATCGCGGTCGGGCTGTCGACGTGGACGTTTCCGCCGGAGTTGGTGGATCGTGTGGTGGCCGATTTCACCCGCCGACCAGGCAGCGCCGCCGACGAGCCGTCCACGAGCCCTCTGGGCCAACGTCCTCAATTGCCGCGAGGCGCGGTTACCGAACGCCAGCAGTTGTCGTCGTTCGTAACGACGCCGTGTGCCGACTCACGGCGGTCGTCGAGATTCACGGACCACTGATGTTAGGCGACAAACAGTGGCACACCCTCGGCTTAGCAGCGAATGTGTCCACGGCCAACTCGTACCCAAGTTCGGGATCCAACCGGCAGCATCGATCGGGTTGCGCGCGACGGTGTTGCGAGAATCAGCGAACAGGCCACGAAAACGTGGAAGGCTCCGGGCGACCCGGATTTTCAGGCCAAGATGGCGAGGGTGCTCGACCTCTACGACCATCCGCCCGCCGACGGCCGCGTGGTCTGCGTGGACGAGTTCGGGCCGCTGAACCTGCAGCCCCGCCCCGGCCGCGGCTGGTTCACCGCCCGACGGCCACGCCGGTTGCGCGCGACCTACCGGCGCACCCAGGGCGTCCGGCACATGTCCGGTGCGTTGCGTTCAGGCCAGTTGTACTACCGGATCCCGGACCGGAAACGGTGGACGGAGTTCCTGGCGTTCCTGAAATCGCTGCGAGCGCGCTGGCCGGGCCGGAAACTGTCTCTGATCTGGGACAACTACTCGGTCCACAAACGCGCTGAGGTCAAGGCGTGGTGCACGGCGAACGCGGTCGAGCTGGTGTTCCTGCCTACCTACTCCTCGTGGCTGAACCGTATCGAGTGCGAGTTCGCCGCGCTGCGGTACTTCGCGCTGTGAACGGCACCGACCACCGCAGCCACGGCGAACAAGACGAGGCGATCAGCACCTACATCCGCTGGCGCAACCAGCACGCCCGACCCGTCCGCGACTTCGCCGTCGGATCCAAGATCCGGCACCCGGATTACCTACCGAACGTTGCCTGACACAGCACTAGGTTCGAGTGGTGCCAGAAATGCCGGGGTGGTGAGATCCAACAACTCCACGGTGCTGTCCTGCGCTCGTCGCCGCACCTCCTCGATGGTCCACTCATTCGGAAGCGTGCCCTTGTCCACCACCTGATTCTTGCCGAAGCGACGCCATTCTCCTCGTCCGGGTCGACGAACCGACCCTTGATGAACGCCTCGCCTCCAGTACAGAGGGGCCGGTGCTGCTGACCCTCGAGCCACCTGTCCAGCGCACCGCACCGGACACCCCGAGTCAGGTCGGTAGTTTCTGATCGCGGGAGAGAAGCCTGTTGGAGGCGGGGCCGAGGCTGGGCACGCTCGGCCGCTGTGAACTGGACTGCCGCTGATCAAGCCTTGTTAAGCATGGTGTGGCCAGAGATCAGTCATAGCTGGCGATGAGGTGGTTGATCTCTACGGCAACCCAGCAACCCCTCCGTGTCGCATCCGCACATCGGCTCCTTGAAAGCGATGTTTGAGCGCATATCGCCTGCGCATCGGACTGTTCCACCACACTCCGTTCCCACCGCCGGAGGTGTTCGCTGCCCTGCCCGCCGCAGACGAAATCCTCTGCTCGCTCGCGAAGTTAAATTGGGCTGGTTTTCACACCGATGCCTTCGCCGACAACTTTCGACAAACTCTGGTCGGCCAGCCCGCACTGCCAGCCTTGGGTGTGCATCCGCTGGGTATCGACCGTCCAGCCATCGAAGCACTCGCCCGCAGCCGCGCCTCGCGCATACGACCGAGCCGACACGCATTGGTGCTCTCTGTCGAACGTCTCGACTACACCAAAGCCCCTGTACACAAAGTCGACGCCATAGCGGCGTTGCTCGACCACCGCCCGGACCTGCACGGCCGACTGGTGTTCCGGCTCGTCTGCCCACCACCGGAACCAGGCATTTCCGCATACGACACCACTCGCCGCACTCTCGAGCGACGCACCACCGAGATCAACGACGCCTGGCGTGTCGGCAGTTGGCAACCAATCGACTATATCCCGCATAATCTGCCGCTCCCGGAGGTGATCGACCACTACCTGGCCGCGGACGTGTTCTGGGTAACGTCCCTGCAGGACGGCATGAACCTGACTGCGAAGGAATTCATCGCCGCCCAGTCGGCGGTGACCGGACCCGGCTTCCGCCCCGGGGTGCTGGTGCTGTCCCGCTACGCCGGTGCCGCAACCGAACTCGGCGACGCCGCCCTACTCGCCGACCCGAATTCCCCCGAGGACCTCACCACCACGCTGGCCCGCGCCCTGTCCCTCGACCGCACCGAGCGCCGCACTCGCGCGAAACGTCTGTCCCGCCTCTTGGGCCACGACCGGCCCATCGACCGGGCAACCCGCATCATCGCCGCCATCCGCGCCCACACACCCGGCCCGGCCGCAGTGCGGATCACCTGTGGCGCAAGTCAGCGCCATGAGCCGCACCTACTGCCACGACCGAGTGGCCGACCTGGAACCACGGTTGGCACTGGATGACTACGTAGCGCTGCTTATGGAGAACCGGCTGACCGTCGTCGACACCGCTGACCTGTCCGACCGGATGAGCGAACGTGTTCCAGAGCCAGTCGCTGGCCGCTGTCATGCGGATCCGGTAGCCGCGGCAGCGGCGATTGGGACACGACTACATGTGTGCATCACCCCAGTTACTGGGCCGGGGCACTACATGCGGTGCCGAATTATTCGGTATGCCAACGTATTTCGTCCGACTTTGCCGATCTCGATTGAGGTATTCGGATATCATCCCCGCATGCTGCCCGGCCTACCCCGGGCCGACCCGAAGCGGCGGTGCGGCTGAGCCCGGCGCCGGCTACCTTCGACTGGCAGTTCAGGAAGGAGAATCTGCATGGATCTCGAATTGACCGGCAAGACAGCAGTTGTCACCGGAGCCAGCCGCGGTATCGGATTGGCCATAGCCGAGGCATTGACTGCCGAAGGCGTGCGGGTCGTCGGTGGCGCCCGCACCATCACACCTGAACTGGAGAAGGTAAGTATCGCTGCGGTGTCAGCTGATCTGAGCACTGCGGAGGGAGCGACGCGGCTGATCGACGGTGCACTCGCCGAGCTCGGCGGTATCGACATCCTGGTCAACAACGTGGGCGCGGGTGATGCGGATCTGCTGGGGCTGGGCGGCTTTCTCGATGTCACCGACGATCAGTGGCGAAATCTGTTCGACCTCAATCTGTTCAGCGCCGTATGGGCCACCCGGGCAGCACTGCCTAGCCTACTGCAACGGCGTGGATCGATCGTGAACATATCCTCGATTTTCGCCCAAACCCCTACTCCCGGCCCAATCGGCTACAGCGAGGCCAAGGCCGCGCTGACTGCCCTCAGCAAACGACTCAGCGACGAGTTCGGCCCGCACGGGGTGCGCGTCAACACCGTATCGCCTGGTGTGGTGGGTAGTCCGCTGTGGCGCGGTCCGGAAAGCTTCGGAACAAACGTCGCTGCTGCACAGGGTATTTCTCATGCCGAACTACTGGAGAACCTCGGTGATATTTTCAATATCGCCTCCGGCCGGATCTCCGAGCCGGAAGAGGTCGCGGCACTGATCGCCTTCCTCGTTTCCGATAAGTCTGCCAATATCGTGGGGGCGGACTTCGTCATCGACGGCGGCACCATCAAGACTGTCTGACACCCGCACGAGCCGACCGAGGCCGGTGCAGCGGCGTCTCTGCTATATGCGCGTGCCCGGTTGCGGGACCAACCGCTCGGCGCCATCCCATGGCCATGCGGCCTTGTCGCTACGGATGAGGGTAGTGCGGTAGCCGTGCTGACCGGCTCGATCTGGCAGATTTGTCGGTGTCCGGCGGAGCGTTGATACACCACGTCATTCGCGGTGGTCCGCGGTGTGTTCTTTTCGGTGTCGCGGCCGCCGCTGGTGTGTCAGTGTCGGTGACGCGGGATCCGTTGAGGGAGTTCGTCTTCGGAGAGTCAGCACGGAGCGTGAGTCGGCGGTTGCCGAGATGGTTGATACCACAGCTGTGGACCCGGTGATTCCGGCATTTCTCCCCGAGCACGCCTAGCCGCTCGATATGCTGGACCTGCACTCGGTCGTGTCAGGACGAGTCCGCTTCTCGGCTGTAATGTCAAGAGAGAAAGAGTGTTCAGGAACATGATCTCTGATTTTCTCGACCGCAAACTCAGCAAGCGCTTCCATGCCTACGACGTGAATGGGGACGGTGTTATCGAGCGCGGCGACTTCGCCCTCGCGGTGGAACGTATGGGACAGGCCTTCGGACGGGAACCCGATGACCCCGAGATGCAGCGGGTCGCGGAGTTGAATTTCGCTGTGTGGGATCGACTGGTCGCTCATTGCGACGCGAACAGCGACGGGAAGGTAAGCGAAGAAGAGTTCAAAGAAGCATCTCTGTCAGGTTCGTTGGAGACGGTCGACTCGTTCGAAGAAGACTACCTTCCCCTGATCAACGCGGCTCTGGACATCGCGGACGCCGATCGTGACGGAAAGCTGACCGCGACCGAGTTCACTCTGTGGGCCGGTTCACTGCTGAACCATTCGCAGCCCGAGATCGATGAAATTCTCCGTCATTTCGATCGCGACGACGACGGACTGATCTCACGAGAGGTCGTCCTCGCCTCGATCCGCGAATACTTCTTCAACGACTCGCCGGACTCGGCGGGAAGCTGGGTAGTCGATCCGTCTCCCGGCCAATAATCCCGAGGATTCCGGGGAAGTCGTTTCCGCCGTTGGGCGGCCTTTTCATCCCTGCGCTCCCGGCGGCCTCCGGGAGCGCAGGGATGATTCTGTATACTCGAAATCTCACTCGCATTGCTCTGGCGCATACCTCATTCCGCGAAAAGTTTCCGAATACAGCTATCGCTGTCACCGCGGCTGTGTGTTATCGGTCTGCAGGCGCTTCCAGCACGGCATCGGCGTTGGCGTGGGGAACTTCCATCGTTTGAGAGGCCGGTGGGGTGGTAGTTCTGCTCCGCAGAAGTTCCCTGCCCAGTTGGTGTGCCAGAGCTGCGGAGTTCGGATGGTCGAACAACGCATCGGTTCCCATGTGTAGGCCGGTGATTCGGTTGAGGCGGTTACGGAGTTCCACAGTGGTGAGCGAGTCGAAGCCGAGGTCTTGGAACTTTTCGTCGGGAGCGACCGTGTGGCCGGCGGGGTATCCCAGCACATCGGCTGCCTGAGTGAGAACCAATTCCAGCACGAGACGGTGTTGTTCCGCCGCGCCGGCTCCTGCCAACCGCCGCGCCCAGGATGATGGGCTGTCGTGGTGTGCTCGCAAGCCGACAGGGAGGCCACGGCGCGGAACGAGGTCGCGCAGCAGCAGTGGTTGCTCGAGATGGGATGAGCGCAAAACGGCCAGATTCCACCGCATCGCGGCTGTCATCGCTCGTGCGCTGCCTCTGGCCGCGTCGAACAGCGTCAAGCCTTCGGTGACCGACAGCGCCACCACCCCGCCACGGATGAGACGTTGCTGCCTGATGTGGTCCACCCCGCTACTGATTCGTGAAGGCGGTGCCCACAGGCCCCAGGCCACCGAGCAGGCGGGGAGACCTTCTGCGCGCCGGTGGTAGGCCATGGCGTCGAGGAAAGTGTTGGCGGCGGCGTAGTTTGCTTGGCCCGCGTTGCCGAACAGGCCCGCGCCGGACGAGAACATGATGAATTCCGCCAGGTCCAGGTCGCGGGTGAGCTCGTGCAGGTGGATGGCGGCATCGAGCTTCGGCCGCAGTACCCGCTCCAATTTATCGGTGTCGAGCGATTCGAGTGTCCCGTCGTCCACGGTGCCCGCCGCGTGCACGACAGAACCCAGTGAGGGTATCGACGCCAGTAGTGCGGCGACTTCTTCTCGATCCGAGACATCGCAGGAAACGATGCGGATTTCGGCGCCGACCGCGGCCAGTTCGGTGGCGAGATCAGGTGCGGTTTCGGTCGTCGTTCCGCTCCGGCCGGCCAGTACCAGTCGGCGCATTCCGTGTGCGGTCGCGAGGTGTCGGGCGAGGAGAGTTCCGAGTGTGCCGGTGCCTCCGGTGATGAGCACGGTTCTCTCGGGATTCGGCTCGACCGGGACGGTCAGTACTACCTTGCCGGTGTGCCGGGCATGGCTGACGAATCGCAGTGCCTCACCTGCCTGCCGGATGTCCCAGGCGTGAATCGGCAGCGGGCGGATGGCTCCCTTCTCGATCAGAACGACGAGCTCGGCGAACTTTTCCTCGAGGCGAGCTGGTCCCAGGTCTCCTAGGTCGAAGGGTTGGTAGCTCACTCCGGGATGTTCGGCGGTGACCGTTCGAGGCTCACGGACGTCGGTCTTGCCCATCTCGATGAAGCGCCCGCCCTGGCGGAGCAGACGCAACGAGGCGTCTGTGAATTCCCGAGACAGGGCATTGAGCACTACGTCGACTCCACCCCCAGCGGTGGTGCGGTGGAAGTGTTCTTCGAACTCGAGCGTGCGCGAAGAGGCGATGTGCCGGTCGTCGATGCCCTGCTCGTACAGGGCTTCCCATTTGCCGGGGCTGGCCGTGGCATACGCCTCTGCCCCGATGTGCCGGGCCAGTTGCAGGGCGGCCATGCCCACCCCACCGGCGGCGGAATGGATGAGGACCGATTCCCCGCGCGTCAGGCCCGCCAGGTCCAGCAAGGCGTAGTGGGCCGTCAGGAAGGCGATAGGGAACCCGGCTGCCTGGGCGAATGACCAGCCGGCGGGGATCCGGACCACGGCCCGGTGGTCGGCATCGACCGATGACGCGAAGCCCCCTGAGACCACGCCCATCACTCGATCGCCCTGGACGAATCCGGTGACCCCGGTACCCACCTCTGTCACCACCCCGGCTACCTCGCGCCCCATCGTGGCCTCGCCCGGGTAGATGTCCAAGGCGATCATCACATCGCGAAAGTTGACGCCTGCCGCTCGCACCGAGATCCGGACCTGGCCCGCTCGAAGCGGACCGTGCGACCGTGATTCCAGGGTCCATCGGTCGAGATCGCCCGGCTCCGTGGGAGCGAGACGCCACGGTGAGCCGTCGGCGGGCCGCCGGAGCTCGTCGGTCGCGGTGTCCGCACGTGCCAACCGAGGCACGTAGAGTGTGTTCGCCCGGAAAGCCGACTGCGGCTGTCCGGACGCGCGAGCCGCTGCCAGCGCTTGGGGTAGGTCGGCGCCCTTCTCCACGTCGAGCAGCAGGATCCGCTCGGGGTTCTCGGTCTGCGCGACCCGGACCAGTCCCCAGATAGGTGCACAGGCAAGGTTTTCCACGCGATCTCCTGAGATGGCGGACACTGCCTCTCGGGTCACTACGACAAGTCGAGTTCCGGCGAAACGATCGTCTGCGAGCCAGGCCTGGAGCAGGTGCAGAATCTGGGCGCTCATGACGTGTGTTCGCCGGATCAGCGTGCTGTCCTCTTCCCCACCGACGTACGGAACCAACACGACATCCGGTACGGGGGTCCCCCCGGCCACCGAGAGGACGAACGCTGACCAGTCGGGCGCCGCCACGACCGAGTGTCCGTTCGCTTCGAGCGCCGCGGCCATAGGGAGTCGGTCGGGACCCAGTACGGCGTAGGCACAGTCATCGGACCACGCCCATGCGTCCGGCTCGGGGGCGCGGACCCAGTCGAGCCGGAACAGGGCTTCGGCGGCGGATTGCTTGCCCTCTCCGGCCGGCATCGACGGCCGCAGAACGAGCGAGGCGACCTCGATGACCGGACTGCCGGCCTCGTCTGTCACGGTGAGGGACAGCTCGATCGAGTCCTTGGTGTCGGTCCTCCCTGGCCGGAGCCTGGCCCGCAGCACGGACGCACCGGGTGCGTACCGATCGACGCCGCTCCACGAGAAGGGCAGCCACAGTTCGGCCGGTCCGTCGGCGAATCGTGCCACTGCGAACCGAGTCGCGTGCAGCACTGTGTCGAGTAGTGCGGGATGTACGCCGAACCCGCTCGGGGGGAGCTCCTCCGGGAGTCTCGCCTCCACATACACGTCCGTTTCCAGCTGCCAGGCGGAGCGTAGGCCACGGAACGCCGGCCCGTAGTCCATCTCACGTTCGGCCAGTTGCCGATAGAGATCGTCGAGTGGGATCGGCACGGCATTCGGTGGGGGCCACGGGGCGTCCCCAGCCCGCAGCCACGCCGACGACTCGGATGGTAGCCCGGTGGCGGGGGCCACGGTACCGGTCGCGTGTCGTGTCCATGAGCCGGGCTCGGCGACATCGGGATCGGCTTCGGGCCGAGCGTAGATGGTCAGCTGCCGGTCCCCGTTCTCGCCTGGCGGACCGACCTCGACTTGGAGCAGCACCTCGCATTCGTCGGGCACCGGCAGCGGGGCGTGCAGGATCAGCTCGTCCAGGCGATTACAGCCGAGTCGTTCGCCGGCGTGTGATGCCAGCTCGAGCAGTGCCGTGCCGGGGAACACCGCAGTGCCTCCGATGGCGTGTTCGGAAAGCCATGGGTCGGTCCTGGGTGTCAGTCGGCCGCTGTAGACGTGCCCGCCCGAACCGGCGAGTTCGACCGGAGCCGTCAACCACGGGTGGTCGGCGACAGCGGGGGTGACGGGGACGGCTCGGCGTCCGACCACCGCTCTCTCGGGCCAGTACCGATGACGCTGGAAGGCGTACGTGGGTAGGTCCACCTGCCGTGGCCGTAGCGCGGCGAAGAGGGTGTCCCAGTGCAGCGTCACACCGTGGATGTGTGCCCGGGCCAGTGCGGTCGTCATGGCCGAGGCCTCGGGCCTGCGGCGGCTCAGGACCGGGCCGAACGACTGTGCCTCGGGCAGGCAATCGCGGACCAGAGCGGTCAGCACGCCATCGGGGCCGACTTCCAGGTATCCGGTCACACCGTCGGCGTTCATCCGGCGCAGCCCATCGTGGAAGCGCACTGTCTCCCGGACGTGCCGAACCCAGTATGCCGGGGAACACGCTTGTTCCGCTGTGAGCGGAGCGCCGGTGACATTCGAGATGAGCGGGATACGGGGCGGGGCATAGGAGAGTTTCTCGGCCACCTGCCGAAATCGCTCGAGCATGCCGCCCATCCGCGGAGAGTGAAAGGCGTGGCCGACTCGCAGCCGCTGCGTCCGACGGCCCGATGCCTCCCAGTACGCGGACTGATCGGCGATTGCCTCCTCATCCCCGGACAGAACCACAGCCCGTGGACCGTTCACCGCGGCGATCGCCAACTCGTGCTCGTGACCGGCCAGTGCCTCGGCGGCTTCTTGCTCGCTCGCCGCCACCGCCAGCATCGCGCCGCCCGCGGGCAACTCCTGCATCAGCCGGCCTCGTGCCGCGACCAGCGCGCAGGTGTCCGCCAGCGAGAGCACGCCCGCGATATGCGCCGCGGCGAGCTCTCCGACAGAGTGGCCGAACAGCACGTCCGGCCGTAAGCCTGCCACCTCGAGGAGACGGAAGAGCGCGAGCTCGCAAGCCAGCAGCGCTGGTTGGGTGAAGTCGGTTCGGGCGAGCAGCGCGGCATCCGGTGACCCCTCGTCGGCGAAGACGACCTCCAACAACGGCCGGTCCAGCAATGGGTCCAGATGCGCGCAAACGGCGTCGAGGGCCTCGGCGAAAACCGCAGAGCGGTCGTACAGTTCCCGGCCCATGCCCGCGCGTTGAGCGCCTTGACCGGTGAACAAAAACGCGATCTTGGGGTCGGGCACGGCGGTGCCGAGGATCACTCCGGGCGTCTCGCGATCCTCGGCGATCGCCTGCATGCCCTCGAGGTAGCCGTCCCGGTCGGCGGCGAGCACCACGGCGCGGTGCGGGAACGCTGTGCGGGTGGTGGCCAACGTGTAGGCCACGTCCACCACCGACAGATCCGGGCGAGAGCGCAGGTGGCCGACGAGCCGATCCGCTTGGGCGCGCCGCGCGAGCGCACCCCGACCGGACACCACCCAGGGCACGGTCCCGGGCTCGGGTGCCGCGACCGGATGCGAGCCGGTGTCACCGACGGGCTCGCGAGCTTCCTCGAGGATTACGTGCGCATTGGTGCCGCTGATCCCGAACGAGGACACCCCGGCGCGGCGTGGCCCTTCGAGTTCCGGCCACGGCCGTGTCTCGGTCAACAGTGACAGCCCGCCCGCCGACCACTCCAGCGGCGCCGGTCGGTCGACGTGCAGCGTCCTGGGCAGCACTCCATGGCGCATGGCCTGTACGGTCTTGATGATTCCGGCGATTCCGGCGGCAGCCACCGTGTGGGTCAGATTCGATTTCACCGATCCGAGCCACAGCGGCCGTTCGGGGGTGCGGTCGCGGCCGTAGACCGCCATGAGTGCCTGTGCCTCGATCGGATCGCCCAGCTTCGTTCCGGTGCCATGGGCCTCGACCATGTCGATGTCGTGCGGTGTCAGGGCGGCGTTGGCCAGCGCCTGGCGGATGACGCGGCGCTGAGCCGGTCCGTGCGGGGCGGTCAACCCGTTGCTCCTGCCGTCCTGATTGACCGCCGTCCCGCGGACGACGGCGAGTACCCGATGGCCGCGTCTGCGGGCGTCGGTCAGCCGCTCGACCAGTAGCATCGCCACCCCTTCGCCCCAGACGGTCCCGTCGGCGCCCGCGGCGAACGCTTTGCATCGCGCGTCCGGCGCCAGGGCGCGTTGCCGACTGAACTGTACGAAGGGTTGCGGAGTGCAGAGGACCGTCACGCCTCCCGCGATGGCCAGCGAGCACTCGCCCGCCCGCAGTGCCTGACCGGCCAGGTGCAACGCGACCAAGGACGACGAGCACGCGGTGTCCACCGTCAGAGCCGGGCCTTCGAAACCGAAGGTGTAGGCCACACGCCCGGAGGCGACCGCGAACGAGTCGGAGGCACCCACGAATCGCCCGGCCGTGTCCGACTGCTGTGTCATCGAGTCGTATCCGAAGGTGCTCATCCCGAGGTATACGCCCGTCGGGGTAGCGCGCAGGGTGGTCGGGTCGATGCGAGCGTGTTCGAGCACCTCCCACGCGGCTTCCAGTACGAGACGCTGCTGTGGGTCCATCGCTACCGCCTCGCGGGGAGAGATACCGAAGAACGCCGCGTCGAACATGTCGGCATCGGCTAGGAAGCCGCCGTGCCGCACGTAGCAGGTGCCCGCGCGGTCCGGGTCCGGGTCGAACAGGTTGTTCAGGTCCCAGCCCCGATTCGTCGGGAAGGGGGACACGGCCGAACGTTCCTCGGTGACCAGGCGCCAGAGGTCGTCGGGGGATGCCACTGCACCGGGCAGCCGACAGCTCATACCGACGATCGCCAGCGGCTCATCGATGGCGGCGGGTGTGGCGTGGAGCGTGGCCTCGGTGATTCCGGATGCCGCCGCGTCCGAGGCCGTCAGTACGGACCGCAGATGCTCGGCCAGCGCTCGTGGCGTCGGATACTCGAAGACGGCGTTCGCCTCTATGGGAACGTCGAGCGCCTCGGCCAGGAGGTTGGCCAGCCGCACGCCGGGCAGCGATCCCAGGCCGGAGTCCCAGAATGCTCTGTCGACCGGGATGGCGGCACGCTTGTTCCCGATCGCTCGGGCGGCCGCGTCGCGGATCAGCTCGATGAGCCGCCGTTCGCCGTCGACGGAGCCGGATTCGAAGTCGGTGAGATACAGACGATCTGAGGGCACGAGCGGCTCGTCGCTACGGTTCAACGCGCACTCCCTTGGTGGGCCGGTACATCACCGATCTGTTACAGCGTTCGCTGACAAAGACTCTCGAATCACGCGATCGGGCCCTCGGACCCGCATCGCCATAGAAGAATGACTGATATCGTATCGCGTTGCCGAGTCGAATACCGTTGGTATCGAGAGGGTTTCATATGCCAAGTTTTCCGGAACCGGTGCTGGAAACGCCCATCGGAGAGACGCCCGACACCGCCGAGTTCTTGGCCGCCGCCATGCGCTGGCACTTCGGGCCGGAGACCGGCTCGACCTTCTGGCTTCAGCGCGCCGCGACCCTCGGCTTCGACCCGGTGCGCGATGTGCGGTCCCTCACCGATCTTCGACTCTTTCCCAATGTCGTCGACGAACTGCGCACGGTGCCGGTGGAGCATCTGATCCCACGTGGATACGGCGGAGGCGTCTCGGTCTTCGGTGTCTACGAGAGCGGGGGCACCACGGGCAGCCCCAAACGCCTGCCCTTCCTCGCCGACTGGATGGACCGCGTCATCACCTGGGCGATGCGGGACATGGACGCACGAGACCACCCGCGTAACGTCAACTGGCTGACACTGGTTCCGAGCGGGCCGCAACTGTTCGGCGACTGGACTGCGGAACTGGTCCGCCGCCGGGGCGGGGTCCGTTTCTGCATCAACATGGATCCTCGTTGGGTGAAGAGGACGATCGGCGCAGGCGAGACCGATATCGCGGATCGGTACGTCGATCATCTGATCGCTCAGAGTGCGCACATCCTGCGCAGTCAGCAGGTCGGGGTACTGGTATCCACGCCTCCCCTGCTGGAGCGCCTGTGCCGCGACGAGGAACTGGTCGATCTGATCAACGCCAAGGTGCGGCTGATCGTCTGGGGCGGAGCGCGAATGGATCCGGACACCCGCCGGGTACTGCGCACCGACGTGTTCCCCGGCGTGGAACTGTACGGCTACTACGGCAACGTCACTATGCTCGGCACCACGATCGAACGCCCCGGTTCCGATGACGCGCGGTGTATATTCGACACCTTCTCGCCGCACATCGTGCTCTCGGTCGTCGATACCGCTACCGGAGAGCCTGTCGCCTACGGCGAGCACGGCCAAGTGATCGTGAACCATATCAGCCGGGCCATGTTGCTGCCCAACAACTCAGAGCGCGATCTGGCCATCCGGATCGAGCCGCCGGTTGGACAACTCGGTGACTCCGTTGCCGACATCACCTCGATGACCTCCTTCGCCGGGGAAACGGTCATCGAGGGAGTGTATTGATGGCCGCCCCGGCGCAACTCGACGTGCTCGGTCCACGGGGTGCGTTCCGCGCCCTCACCCGCCATACGCTCGAAGACGTGACCGGCACACCGGCGGCGGAGCTGAGCCTGGCTCCGCCGGTGTTCGTGAGTCGCGCTCTCACCGCCCTACGCCGAGCGCCCACCCCGCCGCGGCGCGAGCGAATGGCCGCGCTGGCCCGCGCGGGTCACCTGTTCGCGGAGGCCTCTCTGGGCGGATTGTCACCTGAGGATTACCAGTACCTGGTCTGCAGGGTCAGTGGAGTACCCGCCGCGGTGGTGCGACGCGCGACGCGGTGGATCGAGAGCTGCGCCGTGGGAGCGGACCGTGCCGCGGCGGATGCGTGTCCCCGCGCGGCGGCGGGAGAGGATTCCGCCATCCGTTCCGGCTCGGAGCCGGAAACCCGGCACATCAGGTGGGCCCGGCGCGGCGATGTCCTGGCGGTCGGTGCGGCAGGCAATCACCCTGCGGTGCAATCGCAGTGGCTGGATGCGCTGGCACTCGGTTATCGGGTCGCCGTGCGGCCCTCGTGGCACGAGCCGTTCACCCCGCACCGGCTGGTTGCCGCGTTGCGGGCGGCCGGGTTCGGCGCCGACCAGGTGATGCTGCTGCCGACCGACCAGGAGGGCGTCGATGCCCTGATCGGCGGCGCGGACCTGGCCGTGGTGTACGGCCGTGACATGGTCGGTCGGTACGCGGCGGACCGTACGGTGGCCACGCACGCGGCCGGAAGGTCGAAGATCCTGCTCACCGGTGAGGACTGGCGCGACCATCTGGACATGGTGGCGTACTCCGTAAGTCATGACGGTGGCACCGCGTGCGTGAACGCGACGGCGGTCTTCGTCGAGGGTGATCCCGCGCCCTTCGCCGAAGCCCTCGCCACGCGGCTGGCGGAGCTGCCGAGTTCGCCGCCGGAGGACGATCGGGCCGTGCTGCCCGTACGCCGGCTCGAGGAGGCGCGGGTGATCGAGAAATACCTGCTGCGCCACGCGCAGAGCGTCCGGACATGGCTCGGCGATGACGGGATCGTGGATCCGTTGGGCGACGGCAGCGCTGTGCTGCGCCCGGCGGTGTTCCAGCTGGACCGGGCCGACGCCCCCCAGGCCAACCTGGAGCTGCCCTTCCCGTGTGTCTGGGTCGCCCCATGGTCGCCGTCGGACGGTCTGGCGCCCCTGCGGGACACCCTTGTGCTCACAGTGGTCACTTGCGACGACGCCCTCATCGATCGCCTGGTGGCCGAGCCGTCGATCGGCAATGTCCATGTCGGTAACCATCCGACGTGCGCGATGGAGCCGGGGCATCCGCAAGACGGGTACCTCGCCGAATTCCTCATGCGCAGCAAGACGATAGTGCAACGAAAGAGGTGATCGCCTGACCGAAAGGAGTTCTCGGTGGACACACGCCGCTTGGGTAGCTTGACCGTTGGTGCTCAGGGCCTTGGTTGCGCGGGGATGAGCGAGTTCTACGGAGTCACCGACGACGACGAGTCGGCGGCGACCATCCACCGCGCATTGGATCTCGGTGTCACACTCCTCGATACCGCCGACATCTACGGCAGGGGCGCCAACGAGGAGTTGATCGGCCGGGTGATCGCCGGGCGTCGCGACGAGGTGATGATCGCGACGAAGTTCGGTCTTGTCCGCGCCGACGACGGATACGCCAGAACTGTGCGCGGAGACGCTCGTCATGTGCGACATGCGTGCGAGGATTCGCTACGACGCCTCCGCGTGGACCATATCGATCTGTACTACCAACACCGCGTGGATCCGACGGTACCGATTGAAGAAACCGTTGCCGCAATGGCGGAGTTGGTGACCCAGGGCAAGGTCCGCGAGCTGGGCCTGTCCGAGGCCGGGACGGCGACCATTCGGCGAGCGCACGCGATCCATCCGATTGCCGCCGTGCAGTGCGAGTGGTCACTGTGGACCCGCGATCTCGAGCACGACGGCGTCCTGAGCACGTGCCGGGAACTCGGCGTCGGCCTGGTAGCGGCCTCTCCGCTCGGTCGCGGCTTCCTGACCGGGCGGTTCACCTCGGCCGCGGACTTCGGGCCGCTGGACTTCCGAAGGATCACGCAACCGAGGTTCGCCGACGGGAATCTGGAACGCAACCTACCGATCACGGCCCGATTGCGGGCGCTCGCCGACCGGTATGGCATGACCATGGCTCAGCTGGCGCTGTCATGGGTGCATCACCGAGGCCAGGACGTGGTGGCGATTCCCGGAACCAAGCGCCGATCCTATTTGGAGGAGAACGTTGATGCGGCCGGGCTAGTCCTGTCCGCTGCGGATCTCGCCGCGATCGAGGGCGCGGTACCCAGGTCCATGGTCGTCGGGGAGCGTTGCGATCCCGCGATGGCCCGTCAACTGGGCCTGTGACGCCGGCCGGTCACGCTGTCTCCCTGCGGTCGGCGCGGCATGGGCCGAAACCCACCAGCAGCGAGTCCAAGGACCGGACGGACAAGTTCTCCCTCCACCGGATCTCCTCACCGGCGAGCAGGACAACGGGCGCGACCCGGCACAGCTCCTCGAGCACGATCTCTGCCTCCATTTGTGCGAGCGTGGAGCCAGGGCAGGTGTGGATCGAATGACCGAACGCGAGGTGACGGTCGCTACCGCGTCCGATATCGAAGCGATCCGGTTCCGGGAAGGCCGAGGGATCACGGTTGGCCGCGCCGGCGTGGAAGTAGATGAGGCTGCCCTTGCCGATCCGTGTGCCCCGCAGCGTCAACTCCGCCGTGGCCATGCGGGAGATCCGCTGGACCGGGCTCTCGAATCGGAGGACTTCCTTGACCGCGTTGCGGATTCCGCTCGGGTCTCGACGCAATTGTTCGAATTGCTCCGGATGCCGCAGCAGCAGCAGTATTCCGTTGCCGATCAGATTGCTCGTGGTCTCGAATCCGGCGAAGACCATCATCAGGCAGACTGCGACGATGTCGTCGTCGCTCAGCGATGGGTCGTCGACCAAAGCGCTCAATAGATCCGCGCGCTGTTCCCCGCGCCGGGCGCGCACCAGTGGGCGCAGCAGGTCGGTCGTCTGCCGAACGGTGTCCATCGCGGCCTCCGCCCGAGGCAGATAGGCATGGGGCGCCGCCCCGAAGAAATCGACGATGTCGACAGCGCACCGCTTGAGCAACTCGACCATGTTGTCGGGTACGCCGAGGATCCTCGATGTGACGTACAACGGAAGCGGCAGGGCCAGATCCGCGATGACGTCCATGCCGCCGCGTTCCACCGCCCCACGCAGAATGGTCCGCGCGGTATCGCGTATCAGCGGTTGGAAACCGGCGACGATCGTCGGTCTCATCGCACGCGTGACCGGCGTGCGCAACCGCGCGTGCTCATGGCGGTCCAACATCAGCGGCCAACGGCGCAGCACCAGGGACAGCGGCTCGAACCGGTCCCGCTGCTCCGCGGGGAACTGCGCGAGGCGTGGGCTGATCCGGTCCGCGGAGATCGCCGGATGGGCCAACCCGAAGCGCACATCCTCATACCGAGTGACCACCCAAGCATGGAGCTGCTCGCTGAATGTCACCGGCCGGTTCTCGCGCAACCTGCCGAGTACAGGGTATGGATCGGTTCGGGCCTGAGTGCTGAGCAGATCATACGCGGCCTCCGCCATGGTTTTCCTCCTCGAGATCAAGTCCAGGAGGAGGCCGCTGGTACGGCTCTCACGCCTGCCATCAGGTAGTCGTAGTCGACGCGGACCGACGAGGAGGGCACCCCGAGCAGCGCGACGATCCGGGTGTCGTCATACCGGCGACGGTGGCTCAGCATTCCCGAAGTGGGTGTTCTGTCGAGGAACGCTTCCAGCGCGGTCCGCTCGGTGGGCGGTGCCGCTCCGATCACCAGCCGCAGCGGAGCCAGCGCCTCCATGACGTCCATCAACACCCGCACCGGGACGTCATGGCCGTGCACGACGTGGTATGTCTCCACCCGGCCGGTGTGCTCGAGGTCGGTCAACCGCGCCATGACCTGCGCGGCCCGCTCCACCGGCACGAAGTTCAGGTGCGCCTGGGGATGACCGATGGCGCGCACGACCGTTCGGGATGCCCCGCACGTTGTCGGGCAGAAGCGCCCGACGGCCGCCCGGATGGTCCGACCCAGAGGCAACAGGGGATGCGGCGGTAGACCCGCCTGCGGGGGGCGGTTCGTCACCAATATGCTGGGCCGCACCACAACAGCTGGCCGACCGTAGCGGCGGGACCACGTTCGTATCAGTGTTTCCGCCTCGAATTTCGTCTGCTCGTACGCGTTCTCGAAACCGGCCGTCCCGTCCAGTTCCGACTCGTACACCACGCCATCGCGTCGTGCGCCGGCTACGAATGCGGTGCTGACGTGGCACAGCAGGGGTTGGCGTTCCCCGGCGGACACCAGATCGAGTACGTGGCGGGTGCCGGCGACATTGACCGGGCGGAGCGCACTCAGATCGTCGTGCATTTTGATGCTTGCGGCGCTGTGCCATACGACGTCGATCGCATCGGCCAAGTCGCGGAACGCCGCGGGGGAAAGACCGAGGCGTGGCAACGACACGTCCGACTCGACTATGCGCATCCGGTGGGGCAGCGCATCGATCAGGCTACGCGGTTCCCCCACGAGCTGGAGGAATCGCGTGATGCGATCCAGCGCGGCTGGATCGCGAGCCAACACGACGAGGTCGTGATTACGAGCAAGTAGCTCGCGAACGAGGTGAAGACCGAGAAAGCCGGTCGCACCGGTTATGGCGACAGAAGACATGTCGACCTCCGCTGACAGCAAGAGCAATGTAAGACTACAGGCTCATCCGATACATGTCCTTCATTGGCGCACAACGGAATAGGACGAAAGTTCGCGCAGTCACCGTCGTCCACCTCGGCGGGCCCCCGGCCCGTGGCGGCCAGGGTCCGTGATCGCCCTGTGTGTCGTCGAGGTCACGTCGCAGACGGCTTCGGACCGACATGACCGGCGGCGAGCAAATGTCGCAAGTGTTCCGAAAACAACACCGGCGGACCCGCCATCCCGACCGGCCGGGTTACAGCATCAACCTTCCTGGACGCGGCACTAGCACCGCTGGATCAGGGCCCGACCTCTCGCGACTTCCGTGGCGCATCATTGTTGCGTCTGATGCAACCGCAAAGTACCGACCGCCTGTCGGACTAACACGCCGCAGGGCGGGCAACTGATAAACAGGATTCAGGTCATAAGATCAGCGTGCATATCCATTGACGCGCCGTGAGCGGAGGAACGATGGGTGCCGAACCGCAGCAACAAGCCGGGGAGGGGGCGCAACGTGATTCACCTGAGGAGCTGGACACCTCGCCGGGGCCACCCTCTGGCCATGGGGCCGTTTCGGAGGCCGGTTCAAGGCCGGCGCCGGAGGTTGGGTCTCGTAGTGGGCGGTATGCGCTGATTACAGCGCTGGTCACTGCCGTGATCTCGAGCTTTGTTTCTGCGGGTGCAGCTGTCTACGTGAGTATCAACGAGTCGAACCGAAGTAGTCAGCTGGCCGCATCCGAGGCGGCAAGGGAGAGTCGCCAGAAGTTGTACCGAGAGTTCCTCAGCACTCTGAACCGCTATGAGGCAGCATTGTCCGAAACCAGCCATTTGCTGATCGAGCCGACCACTTCACCAGATCTCCAAATCGAGAAGCTGGGGGAGGTCGGCAAGACCCAGATTCTGTTCGTAGACGCTTTGAACACCGTATGGATGACGGGAAGTCATGACATGTTTATGATCGCGGACCGATTTGTGACCCGTATCGCCGTTTTTAGCAGCGATCACTATGGCCCCTTCGTTAGTCGGTACATATCAAAAAACACCTACCCCACTTGGGGCGATGATGAGTGGCGAAAAGCCACATCTTCTCTGGGGAAAGCGGCTCTGGACTTCCTCGCAGACCTTGGAGAGATCACCAGCGACTTCCTGAAACAGGCGCGAAAGGACCTCGCTTGAGCGCCCCGACTGGGAGTGCAACGACTGCAACTGGCCGGAACCGGGCGAAGCTGTCGGCCACTGATCTACTACCTGCTGGCTAACCGCTTCGCAAAGACTTTGCCGAGAATTGCATGCCGCCGTCGCGACCCGCGTGGGAACGAGCCACCGCTGACGGCTGGCCACCCGTTCTGACGAATAGCGCAAGCTTCGAATACATGCACGCCACCGGTGGCCGATGGGCACGTCGCGAGCGGTAGCCGTCGCCGGTGCGCCCGACCAGGAGTGTTCGATCAGCTGCGGGTGCAGCGTCCGGAACGCATCGATCAGCCCGCAGTCGGTGGTGAGACGACGGTAGAAGTCGTATTCGAATTCGACGAAGAAGCGGTAGCGCGGTTGATGGTCGGGTTCGAGAACGTTCAGCTCGCCCAGGAACACCGTCTGGTCTCTCGGTCGCGCGGCGGCGAACAGGTGGTGGAGCGTGTTCGGTAAACCCCGCCGCGGCAGGTCCCGGCGTCCGGGTCCGGCTGTCCACGACGATCTCGTCCGCCGGAAATTCGCTGTGGATCGTCCGAACATGTTGTGGCTCAGCGATATTTCCGAACATCGCATGAACGCGCCGAGTTTGGCGAGGATGCGCGAGACGTGCACACCGGCGGTATTGGCGCTGATGAACAGTTCGGGTCGGATCGTGGGCTATTGCATCGACTTGCGAATGAAATCACGGCTCGCGGTCACCGCATTGCACAATGCCGTCGCCCGCCGTGGCGAGGTGGCCGGCTGCATCGTCCACACCGACCACGGCAGCCAATTTCGTTCCAGGCTTTTCATCCACGAGATTCCGGATGGACGGGTCGATGGGCAGGGTCGCAGCCGCGGACGACAACGCCGCGATGGAGAGCTTCTTCAGCCTGCTGCAACGCAACGTCCTGGACCGGCATCAGTGGACCAACCGTGAACAACTCCGGATCGCGATCGTGACCTGGATCGAACGCACCTACCACCGGCGCCGACGCCAAACCCGACTCAGACGTTTGACCCCGATCGAATACGAAGCGATCATGACCCCAGCAGCCCGACAGGCTGCATAACGCCTGTCACCTCATCGTGCAGCAGCCCCAACCGGGGAACAACACACTCGCTCGCCCGAGACGCGCGCGCCCGGTCTGCTGATTCTTGGGCGAGGATGGCTGGTGCCCGCCGGCGCATCGAGTTTGCATCAGCTGGGCCCAAGAACGAGGTTGGACCACGTAAGCATTCGCCAGTCGGGCTTCCGGTCAACCGTGCGACCGAGGTACCTCCTCAAAGGCGGAACGGGGTAGAGGGCGGGAACACGACCGGCAATGCTTCCAGTGCTCGGTGGAATGGGCCAGGGCGCCATACAAGAGCCTGCTTGGCGACCGCTAGCCTCAGCTCTGGGAGGGTGTCGAGGAGTTGGTCGATGACTTCCTGCGCGAGCAGGAGACCGTAGGGTCGAGCGTGAGCTGGGCAGGCGTGCGGGCCGGTGCTGAACGCCAGATTCCATCCGTTGTCCAGGAATTCGCCTGTGTTCATCGCTGGATCGGTGTTGCAGGCGGCCATGCTGATGATGACCGGCTGATTCGCTGGCAGCCAGACGTCTTCGATCAGGATTGGCTGGCGCGGATAGGTGATGCAGTAGTTCGCCATCGGCGGGTCGGTGGCCAGCCTTTCGTGGAGCGCGGTTTTGGTCGACATGTGCATGCTGTCGCCGAAGCGGGTGTCGGTGAGCATCAATAGCAGGGTGTTGGCGATGAGGTTCAATGGGGGTTCGACACCGGCCGCGAACAGCAGGACCAGCTGATGCACCATCTCCTCGTCGTCCAGCCTGGCGGGATGCTGCACCAGTCTCGTGACGACGTCGTCATCGGGGTAGGAGCGTTTGAGCGCGGTAAGGTCGAGCAGCGCTGGGCCCATGATCGCGTTCACTGTTTCGGTATCCACGCCGTCGAACATCGCGGCGCTGGCCTGCGCGACTCGCTCACCGATGTCCGGTGGACAGCCGAGCACCTGGCAGAAGACTGAGAAGACCAGCGGTTGGACGTACTGGCTCAATAGTTCGGCATTCCCGGCCTCGCAGAACGTGTTGATGATGGGGATGGCGGATCTCTCGACCATGGCGCGCAGAAGGTTCAGGTCGATCCCGTCCAGCGCGTCGGTCAAGGCAGCGCGGTAGCGTGCGTGCCTTTCACCGCTGGTGCGGATGGCGTTGGGGCGGGCCTCGATCATCGGCATGATCGGGATGCCTGCGGGTGCGGTCTTCTGCCACACGCTTGGATCGGCGGGGAAGTGGTCGTCGTCGTTGAGAATCCGCACGGCGGTGCGATAACCGATTACCAGGGTCGCGGGGACTCCTGGCCACATCTCGACCGGCACCAACGGTCCGTAGTCTCTACGCATCAGACGGTAGTGTCCGTGTGGATCTGCCGCGAATTCTGGACTGTGGATCGGGATTCGAGGACCGATGCTCTCGATCGGCGACATTGGGTCGGTCGCGGTAGCACCCTGATGCGTGTACTGCGGATACACGAAGTCTCCTTGGTTTCGGTTGCGGCAGCATACTACCCGAGACGAGGACCGCCAGCTGACCTATGTTGTTGTCTATCAACATTATTCGTCACCCATTTTGCCGTATCGGCGGTGCCTGCCCCTGGCTGAGGCTCCAACAGCAGAAGACCTAGGAGTTCTGCTACGGCCCAGTGGTGGGGGGGGGGGGGGGGGGCCCCCCCCCGCCGGGGGGGGGGGGGGGGGGGGGGGGTGGGGGGGGGGGTGGGGGGGGGGGCCGCCGGGGGGGG